>JAFQMR010000149.1 GCA_017396175.1 Clostridia bacterium | reverse complement strand
TTTTCTCTTTTCGTTCTTCTCTCTTCTCTCAAATTGTCGTTTCCAGAGAAAAGATAAGAGAGAAAAGAGAAGAGAAAAGGTAGCTTTGCTTCGCAAAGCATTGATTTGAATAAAGCCAAAAAACAAAAGAGTCCTTCCGACAGGAATGGCTCTTTTTGTTTTTTTTCGGAACTGGGATTCGAAAAGACCGTCGAGGATCACGGTCCTTTCGATGCCGATTTCTATTTGTGCATATTCCGTACAACGCAAAAACGGACGAGTCCAACCGCTCGTCCGTTTTTTGTTTCTGTTATGCACCGTTTTCCGCATCCTTATTCTTCGGGCAGAACATAGGTAGCGGCGTAATGGTTGAAGGTCTCGACAAAGCCGCTCTGGCCCGAGGTCTTGACCTTATTCAGGTAGCTGTGCGTCTCAAACGCATCGCGCTTTGTCTGGATCAGACAAACGGCGATGTTGGAGCAATGATCGGATGCACGCTGGCAGTTATTGAGCACGTCAGCCAGGATAAAGCCGAGCTCGATCGTGCATTTACCCGCCTTGAGACGCTCGATATGACGCGCATTCATCGTCGCGATCAGACCGTCGATGACTTGCTCGAGCGGCTCCACCTTCGCGGCCAGCTTCAGGTCACTGCGGTCAAAGGAGTCGACCGTGATGCGGATGATTTCATTCATCGCGGCCGTCACGGACTGCAGCTCACGCTTCGCCTCATCGGAGAAGGTGAGGTTCTTTTCCTTCATCTCCTGCGCCGCATGGAGAATATTCAGTGCGTGGTCACCGAGGCGTTCGAAGTCGCCGATGGAGAGAAGCAGCTTCGAGATCTCCGCGGCATCATGCTCGGACAGCTGAGCCGCCGACAGCTTGACGAGGTAAGAGCCGATCGTATCCTCGTAGATATCGATCGCATCCTCGCCCGCGATGATTGCTTCCGCTTTTTTCTCGTCGTAGTCCTTCAGCATACCGATCGCACCGAACAGCGTGTCGCGAGCCAGCTCCGCCATCTTGACGATCTGACGCTTCGATTCGACGATCGCGACGGACGGCGTTTGCAGGAGGCGTTCGTCGAGGTAGCCGACGGGACGCTCCTTCGCGCCCTCGCGCACCACCGCTTTCGCCAGCTTTTCAAGCAGGCCGCTCAGCGGGAGCAGAAGAACCGTCGTGCAGATGTTGAACACGGTATGCACCGTCGCGATACCGATCTGGTCGATCGATTGCGAGAACAATACATCGTTCAGCACGCCGTACAGCAGGAAGTAGAGAACCATAAAGATCGTCGTGCCGATCAAATTAAACGCGAAGTGTACAACAACGACGCGCTTGGCGTTCTTGTTTGCGCCGATGGAGGAGATCAGCGAGGTGACGCAGGTACCGATGTTCTGACCGAAGATGATCGGGATCGCCATCGCGTAGGTCATACCGCCCGTCGCCGCCACCGTCTGCAGAATACCGACCGACGCAGACGAGCTCTGGATGACCGCCGTCACGATCGCGCCGACCAGCACGCCGAGAAGCGGATTGCTGAGCATCGCAAACATCGAGGTAAAGATCTCGGGGTTTGCCTTCTGGACAACCTTCACCGCATCGCCCATAAAATCCATACCGTACATCAGCACAGCGAACGCGACCATAATGCCGCCGATGTCGCGCCTTTTCGGCTTCTTCGACACCATGATCATAAAGATACCGATGATCGCGAGGATCGGCGAGAAGGTGGTCGGCTTACAAAGCGTGATCCAGAAATTCATCGGGTTGCTCGGATCGCTCTCAATGCCCGTCAGCGTCAGGATCCATGCCGTGACGGTGGTGCCGATGTTCGAGCCCATAATGACGCCGATCGACTGCGACAGCGCCATAATACCCGAGTTGACAAGGCCGACGAGCATCACGGTCATCGCCGACGAGCTCTGGATAACCGCCGTAATTCCCATTCCGAGTCCCATCGCCTTTAAGGGATTCGAGGTCATTTTCTTGAGTGTTTTTTCCATCTTACCGCCTGCGAGCTTCTCAAGACCGCTCGACATGGCGTTCATACCGTACAGGAAGAAGGCGAGACCGACCAAAAACATCAAAACAGTCTCCATCGTTTGGATCGCTTCAGCACCCATAGCTACGTGTTCAACTCCTTTGGTTTTCAACGAACATGTGTCATACACCGCCGAGGGCGGTTCTGTTTTATTGTAGCGGATACCCTGTTAATTTTCAAGAGAGTAATTATAAAAGCGTTTGCCGAAGTTTTGAGGAATTTTTATTCATTTTGCCGTGTTTTTATGAAACGGGATTTTTGAAGGCAATTGCTCTTGACAGCGCCCGCTTTGTTCGGTAAAATATAAGGTACCGATTATATATAAAAAGGACGGCGATATCGATGAACATGGAAAAGATCAAAGCGTACCGCGAGTTCTATCACGACCATCTTCTGAACGACTGCATCCCCTTCTGGATGAATTCCGACCTGCTCGACCGCGAGCACGGCGGCTACATCTCGTCGGTGGATCAGCAGGGTAAGTGCTACAACACCGACAAATCCGTCTGGTTCCAGGGCCGCGGTCTGTGGACCTTCTCGGCGCTGTGCAACCGTTACGGCAAGCGCGACGAATGGCTTGAAGCGGCGAAGCTCGGCAAGGACTTCCTCGAGAAGCATTGCGTCGATGAGGACGGCCGTATGTTCTTCCAGACCACCCGCGAGGGTGCGCCGCTTCGCAAGCGCCGTTATATGTATTCCGAGAGCTTCTACGTCGTCGGTATGGCGGAGTATGCGCTCGCGACGGGCGACAAGGATGCCCTCGAAAAGGCGGAAGCGATGTTCGAAACGATGCTGATGCTGTTCCGCACTCCCGAAAAGGATCCCTACAAGATCACCCCGAAGGGCTATGCCTCCACCCGCGCCGACCGCGCGTCGGCGGTGCCGATGGTGCTGGTCAGCTCCGCGCAGATCCTGCGCCGTTGCGATCCCTCGAAGGCGGACTATTATACCGAAGTCGCGCAGGAAATGGCCGACGCGATCATCAACTATCACTACAAGCCCGAGCTGAAGTGCGTGCTTGAAAGCGTTCTGCTCGACGGCTCCCGTTACGACACGCCTGCGGGCCGTTGCATCAACCCCGGTCACTCCTGCGAGAATTCCTGGTTCCTGATGAATCAGGCGATGGTCACGGGCGACAAGGATCTGATGCAAAAGGCGCTCAACATCCTCGAGTGGCATATGGAGCTCGGCTGGGATAAGGAATACGGCGGCTTCGTGTACTTTGCGGATGTCGACGGCCGTCCCTGCGAACAGCTCGAATGGGATATGAAGCTGTGGTGGGTGCACAACGAGGTGCTCATCGCGAGCCTGATGGCGTATGCGCTGACGGGCGAGCAGAAGTATTTCGACTGGTTCGAGAAGACGCACGAATACGCGTTCTCGCATTTCCACGACAAGGAAAACGGCGAGTGGTACGGCTACCTCCACCGCGACGGCACCGTATCCCACACGCAGAAGGGCTCGATGTGGAAGGGCCCCTATCACCTGCCCCGCGCACTGATGCTGATCGACGGCATGCTCACCGAGCTGTCCGAAGGCAAGCCCATCAGCCCGATCCTGTAACATGTATTTCAAAAAGGCGTCCTTTGAAAGAAGGGCGCCTTTTGTGCGAGTTGTCTCACGGAGGTGGTTTTTTGACCTTGACATTCGAACCGATCGGCGGGGGGCTCTCCGTCGCCGTGGACGAGCGGATGCGCGTGCAGGAGGACGCCCTTCTGCTCAGCCGCTTTGCCGCTCCGACGGCGGATGACCGTGCGTGCGATCTCGGCACGGGCAACGGCATCATTCCGCTTCTTTGGTGCCGCCGCACCCCGCCGCAGACGATGACGGCGGTCGAACGCGAACCGCATTTCTGCCGTATGGCAAGGGCGGCCATCGAACGGCACGGTCTTTGCGACCGCATCACCCTGACGGAAGCCAACTGGAACGATACGGCGGCGATGCCGCCCGCAGGCTCGATGACGCTCGTCACCTGCAACCCGCCCTTTTTTGCCTTCGGGGAAGGACGCCCCTCCCCCGATCCTCTGCGCGACGCGATGCGCCACGAGGATTCTCCCGCGATGCTGTCGGAGCTTAGCCGTGCCGCCGCACGGCTTCTCGCGAACGGCGGACGCTTTTGCCTTTGCCACCGTCCCGCCCGTCTGCCCGACGTGTTGCAGGCGCTGAACAGCGCAGGACTTACCCCTACCCGTCTTCAGCTTGTTCAATCGCAGGACGGCGCGCGAGCGCACCTCGTACTTCTCGAAGCCAAGCGAACGGGACCGCTCGACGTCCTGCCCACCCTGGTCACGGCGGACAAGGGCCAAGGCACCGAGGTCTATCACCGCCTGTTCCGATAACCCGCATGGATCGGCAACGGTACACCGTACGCCGCTGATTATACTGTAAAGGAGATTTCGATGCCCTTGGGTATTTGGCGGGCGGTGAAAACATCGCCATCGGCTACTCCTGCCCTGCGGAGGTTATGAACGGCTGGATGAATTCCAAGGGCCACCGCAATAACATCCTCAACCCGAACTTTCACTATGTGATCGTCGGCTGTATCGACCTGCCCGAAGGGAATCCCTACTACAACCACGGGAGCGGTCGCGCCTGGGTACAGCTCTTCATCTACGACCGCTATCTCTGATCGCGACACCCGTTCCCATCCCCGCTGTTTTTGCCGTTTCTTTGCCGAAATGGGGCTTGCAATTCCTCAGCGGGGATGGTATGATAGCTACGAATACGGCTTATGAAGGGAGGAATGGTCGTGCCGCGTTTTTTCCGTTCGATGGAAAGCCCCGCCCGTAAAGGCGATACCGTGACGGTCGACGGGCAGGATGCCGTGCATCTGCGCCGTTCTCTTCGCTTGCAGATCGGCGACGAGGTGCTCCTCTGCGACGGGCGAAGCACGGAATATACGACGCGCATCACCGCCTTTCCCGAAAACGCGGTGGAGCTGACGGTCGAAGCCGTCACCCCCTCGAAAGCGGAGCCTTCCCTGAAGGTGACGCTCTATCAGGGACTCCCGAAAAGCGACAAGCTCGAATGGATCATCCAAAAATGCGTGGAGCTCGGTGTCACCGATATCGTGCCGCTCGAGATGGAGCGGTGCATTATGAAGCTCGGCGACAAGGCGGAGAAAAAGCTTACCCGCTGGCAAACGATCGCCAACGAGGCCGCGGGACAAAGCGGCCGCGGCATCCTGCCGACCGTGCATCCCCCGCTGTCCTTCAAGGCGGCACTGCAGGCGATGCAGGGCGAAAAGACGATCGTCTGCTACGAGGGCGGCGGCAAGCCGTTTTGTGAGCTTGTGAGCCCCGCCGATACGCACGTCAATCTCGTCATCGGCCCCGAGGGCGGCATCGCCCCTGCGGAGGTCGAACAGCTTCTCGCCGTCGGTGCCGAAGCGGCCACTCTCGGCCCGCGTATCCTGCGCTGTGAAACGGCCCCCATCGCCGCCGTCGCCGTGCTGATGGCGATGACGGATAATCTGTCCTGATACCCCATATATATCCGTAGCTACGTAAAAAAGGAGTGCATTGCAATGAAAGAACCGATCCGTGCTGTGGCAGGCGGCGTTGCCGTCGGTATTGCCAACGTTATCCCCGGCGTCAGCGGCGGCACTATGATGGCCATTATGAACATCTTCGACCGCACGATGAACGCCATCTCCGATGTGTTCAAAAAGGACAACGACCACCGCGTCAAGGATATCATCTTCCTCGCAGAAGTACTGATCGGTACGGTCATCGGCATCCTCGGCTTCTCGAAGCTGCTCGAGTGGATGTTTTCCATCATCCCGATGCCGACCGTGTTCCTGTTCGTCGGTCTGGTGGCCTTGTCGGTGCCCGTGTTCAAAAAGACACAGATGATCGGCGTCTCGATGCACTGGGTAAGCTTAGCCGCCGGTGCGGCGGTCGTGCTGG
>JAFQMR010000148.1 GCA_017396175.1 Clostridia bacterium | reverse complement strand
GGCTTGCGGCCGTCGCCGTGCTCGTGATCGCGATCGCTGTGACAATCATACTGCTCAGCCTCCCCACCCGCTACGATATCACCCCGCACATCGACCGCACGGAGGAGACGATCACCATCACCTCCCCAAACAAGATGACGGCGCTGACGCTGTCGGTCAGCGAAGACCGCCTGACCTACGAGGTGACGCGGGACGGCAAGACCTTCCTGCGCCAAAGCAACCTCGGACTCACCGTCGGAGACACCGCCTACGGCGTACTGTCCTCGCTCCGAGACGTCGGTGAGATCACGGGTGAGCGTCTGACCGACACCCGCCCCATCAACGGCCGCAAAGCGGAAGCGGACGAACCGTGCATTCAGGCGCTGATCCCGCTTGACGAAACGTTCACGCTGGAAACCCGCGTGTTTGACAACGGCGTTGCGTTTCGCTATCTCCTGAGCGGTGAGGAAGACAGCGTGCGCACGCTTAAGAGCGAGGAGACCTCCTTCACCCTTCCTGTCGGCTGTAAGCTGTGGGCGGGGGAAGCGCACAAATACTACGAGAGCATCAACAAATACTGGGCGCCCGACCGCTATTCGATGCTGGATATCGGGATGCCCGCCACCGTGGTGCTGGAGGACGGCGGCTACGCCGCTCTCCTTGAAGCGGATCTGCGGCATTACCCCGGCGTCAAGCTGCAGTGGGACGCCAAATACCGCTACAGCACCACGTTTGAGGGGGATTGCAAGCTGACGGGCGACATCCGTTCCCCGTGGCGTATCGTATCGGTTGCCGACGACCTCAATGAGCTTGTGAACAACACCATCCTCTATCAGGTGTGTGACGAAGCGGATCCCGCGTTATACGAGGGCGACTGGGTTGTCCCCGGGCGTGCCGCGTGGTCGTGGATCACGGGACGCACCACCGACACCGTCACCCCCGATACCATCGCCGATTACACCGATTATGCGGCGAAGCTCGGCTTTGAATACAACATCATCGACGAGGGCTGGGTGAACTGGATCAACTACCGCTCAAAGCTCCAAACGCTCGCCGAGCAGGGCGAGCGCTACGACGTGCGCCAGATCCTCTGGAGCGGCGTCACCGCGGGCGAAAGCTACGGCGGCGGCTTCGACAACGCCGAGGATGCCAAAGCCTATCTCGATTTTGCCAAGGGCGTCGGCATGGCGGGTGCGAAGATCGATTTCTTCACGACCGAAGACCACGTAGAAAACGGCGTCGATCTTTACGAGGAGATCCTGCGTCACGCCGCCGAGAACCGTCTCGTCATCAACTTCCACGGCTGTAACAAGCCGACGGGGCTCGACGCGACCTACCCGAACGAGCTGAACCGCGAGGCGATCCTCGGGCTCGAATCTACCGAAGTGAACAACCGCAAGGTGCAGGCTCAGATGTTCGTGACACAGCCCTTTGTCCGCAACTTGGCGGGACACGCCGACTTCACCCCCGCCGCCGAAACCGCCTTCCATATGGCACAGCTGGTGCTGACCGACGCGCCGATGCAGGCGATCGGCTCCGATCCCCGCCGCCTCCTGCGCTCCGAAGCGCTCGAGATGGTCAAAAGCGTACCGACCGTATGGAATCGGACGGTCGTTCTGCCGCAAAGCACCGTCGGACGGATGGCGGTCATCGCCCGCGAGGGTAAAAACGGCAGCTGGTATATCGGCGGCATCAACTACAACCTCGACACCGAGGATACCACGCTGGATCTCTCGCGTGTCCTCGGCGAAGGCACCTACCGCTACGAGCTGTGGACCGACGGCAAAAAAGGCCTTGAAAAGAAGACGGGTACCGTGACAAAGAGTGACACACTCACCGTCCCCTTTGAAGCACTCGACGGCTTTATCGTGCGGTTCGATCAGTTCACGCTGTCGCAGTACGGCGGCGAGATCGACGGTGACGTCACCCTGACACTCGCCGACACCGACACCACCGTCCGCTACACAACGGACGGCTCCGAGGCGACCGAAAGCTCTCCCGTCTGGCAGGACGGCGACCGCTTGTCCTTTGAGGACAGCACGACGCTGTCGCTGTTGATCCGCTC
>JAFQMR010000147.1 GCA_017396175.1 Clostridia bacterium | reverse complement strand
CCTCGGTTTCCACCGCTTTGAACTCAAAGACGGTCGAACGACTGAGACGCGCACTGTATACATAGAAATAGGGGTTTTCGGTCGTGGACGCACTGAGTGTCACATCGCCGTTTTCGACGTGTTCCAACAGCGATTGCTGTTGCTTTTTGTTAAAATACTGGATCTCGTCAAGATACAGCAGGATACCGCCCATTCCGGCGAGTGTGCCGATCTCGGAAATCACCTGCTTGATATCGGCAGTGGAAGCGGTCGTGCCGTTCAGCTTATGTAAGCGCATATCCGACCGTTCGGCGATAATCCGCGCTACGGTCGTTTTACCGACGCCCGACGGTCCGTAAAAAATCAGGTTCGGAATCTTTCCGCCCTCGATAATGCGCCGAAGTGCCTTATCGGGAGCAAGCAGATGCCGTTGTCCTACGACCTCATCGAGCGTCTTCGGACGCAAACGGTCTGCAAGGGGTGTATTCATACCCGTTCACCTCGTCTGTCAGGGCTCTGCAAAAAAGTTGAGCGCCTTTTCAACAGCGGCATCCCAGAAGCGCCATTCGTGCGCTCCTGCCCATTCCTCGTAGCGATGGTCAACACCGCACGCCGTCAAGTGCTTATGGAAACGGCGGTTGTCCTCCACGAGAAAATCGTCACCCCCGCAACATTGCAAAATCGGCGGAAACGCTTTCTTCTGTGCCGACAGGAAAAAGAGATCCTCATCATCTTCAACCCGCTCGCCGACAAGCGAATAGCATTCCGCTTGTCCCATGCCGCAAGGGTTGTCCCCGAAGAAGAGCTTCGCATCGGTCACCGCCGAGAAGCAGGCCGCCTTTTTATAACGCTCGGGATAGGTCAGCGCACAACGCATCGCACCGTAGCCGCCCATCGAAAGCCCTGCAATAAAGGTGTGTGCGGAATCGTCTGTCACACGGAACATCGCGTGACAGATCTTCGGGAGTTCTTCGCTGATATAGGTGAAATACGGCAAACCGTAGGCCATATTCTGATAAAAGCCGCGTTGTACCTCGGGCATCACGATCGCAAAGCCTGTCTGCTCGGCGTACAGGTCCACCTTTGTACGACGGGACCACGCCGAATGATTGTCCGACAGGCCGTGAAGCAAATACACCACGGGATAATCGCCGTTCTCCAGACGCGCCATCCCGTTATCGGGAATGATCACGGCGATATCCGTCATCATTCCGAGCGTTTCGGAATACACCGTGCCGTTAAAATACGCCATACATCTTCCCTGCCTTCTTAAAAATCAATACAACGGGTAGCGTGCGCAAAGCTCCTGCACACCCGCGCGGATCGCATCCGCTTTGTTCTCAAAATCGGTAGCCGCATCGGCAATAAAGCCCGCGATCAGATCCATATCCGCTTCCTTAAGGCCGCGGCTCGTCACAGCAGGCGTACCGAGGCGCACACCGCTCGTCACAAACGGAGACAGCGGCTCGTTCGGGATCGTATTCTTGTTTGCCGTGATAAAGACCTCGTCAAGACGCGCTTCGAGCTCTTTGCCCGTAATACCCGTTTCACGGAGATCAAGTAGCATCAGGTGGTTGTCGGTGCCGCCCGAAACAAGCTTCATACCACGCGATGTCAGTCCGTTGGCAAGAGCCGCCGCGTTCTTGACGATCTGCGTCTGGTACGCCTTGAATTCATCCGAGAGCGCCTCACCGAAGCAGACGGCCTTTGCCGCGATCACGTGCATCAGAGGGCCGCCCTGCGAGCCGGGGAACACCGCTTTATCGATCGCCTTGGCGTATTGCTCTTTGCAAAGGATCATGCCGCCGCGCGGACCGCGAAGCGTCTTGTGCGTCGTTGTGGTAACCACATCGCAATACGGCACGGGGTTCATATGCAGACCGGCCGCTACAAGGCCCGCAATATGCGCCATATCCACCATCAGCAACGCACCGCATTCGTCGGCGATCTCGCGCAGAATATCAAAGCGGATCTCACGCGGATACGCCGATGCACCCGCCACGATCAGCTTCGGCTTATTCTCAAGAGCCAGCTTGCGCACAACCTCATAATCAATGAAGCCCGTCTCCTCGTCAACACCGTAAGGAACAAAGTTATACAGCTTACCCGAGAAGTTGACAGGCGAACCGTGCGTCAGGTGACCGCCGTGCGCAAGGTTCATACCGAGCACGGTATCACCGGGCTCGATCAACGCAAAATACGCCGCCTGATTCGCTTGTGCACCGGAATGCGGTTGTACATTTGCATGCTCCGCGCCAAACAGCTTGCAGGCGCGCTCACGCGCAATATTCTCTACAACGTCCACCTCCTGGCATCCGCCGTAGTACCGCTTTCCGGGATATCCTTCCGCGTATTTATTGGTCAGCACACTGCCCATAGCCGCCATCACCGCAGGAGATACAATATTCTCCGAGGCAATCAGCTCCAGATTACGACGCTGGCGAGCCAGCTCCTTATCCATCGCTTCGCCGACCTCTGCATCGACCGCTTTCACAAAGCCGATCGTGTCCATCAGATTCTCATACATATAGCCAACACTCCTATCCTTTAAATGTCCGAAGTTAAAAAACTTCCCATTTAAAATAATCTTTTTTATTATACACTATCTGCATCGCACTTTGCAACTGATTTTGCGAAAAAAGTAAAAAAATACTGCTTTTTATAAAAAGCAGTAGATATTCCTTAGTGGTTCGATTATACTGTTTTTAAAGGAGGCATCATTATGCAATCTGCTTCAGAAAATGCTAAAGGCTGTCTGCATATCTATCGCGGACACGGAAAAGGAAAGACCACGGCCGCGATCGGACTCGCCGCCCGTGCACTAGGGGCAGGACTCCGCGTCGGGATCGCCGTCTTTCTCAAAGACGGCACGTCTTCGGAGCTCGGGATCCTCCGTACACATCCGCATTGCCGCGTGTTTCCCTGTCCCCCATCCATACCGTTTACCTTTGTGATGACTGCGCAAGAGAAAATCCGTTTCTCCGAGCAATGCTCCGCCCTGCTTCAAGAGGCGCTGGCAAGCGCCGACGAGGTGGACCTGCTGATTCTCGACGAGGTGTTGGATGCCTTTGAAACAGAGCTTGCGGACGAAACACCGTTGCTGGAATTCCTGAAATCCCCCTCCCGCCCGGAAATCGTGCTGACAGGCCGCACGGCATCGGCCGCTTTGATCGCCTGCGCCGATTATATTACAACCATGCAGGCTGACCGCCACCCGTATACCGAGCAAAAGCTGACGGCAAGACGCGGCATCGAATATTAAAGACGGGATTTGATCTTTGTCAGTGCACCCTTTTCCAGGCGACTGACCTGTGCTTGTGATATGCCGATGGCACGTGAAACCTCCATTTGCGTTAAGCCGACAAAAAAACGCAGATGCAAGATCGTTTTTTCCCGTTCAGGTAAAGCGCGGATCGCATCCTTCAGTGCCAGCTCCTCAAGCCAATCACGGTCGTTTTCATTCCCTCCGATCTGATCCAGTACATATACGGCATCGCCGCTGTCCGCATACAACGGTTCATACAGTGATACAGGCTCTGTAATCGCATCCAGCGCCATTACCACCTCTTCCCGAGGAAGACCGATCTCTTTTGCGAGTTCGTCCACCGTCGGATCGCGGGATAATTCCTGTTGCAAGCGTTCTTTGGCTTGCATAGCGCGGTACGCGACATCCCGTAGAGAACGGCTGACTCGCACGACACTGCTGTCACGTAAAAAACGACGAATCTCCCCGATGATGAGCGGCACGGCATAGGTTGAAAACCGAACACCGACCGACAGATCAAAGTGATCGATCGCTTTTATTAAGCCGATACACCCGACCTGAAACAGATCGTCGGGATTTTCACCGCGGCCCGCAAAACGCTGGACAATACTGAGTACCAGCCGCAGATTGCCGTTTACCAGCTCGTCCCTCGCTTCCAGGCGTCCTTCCTGCAGTTCCTTTAACAGCCGCATCTTTTCCGCTTCGGTGAGCACCTTTAGCGAGCCGGTATTCACTCCTGTGACCTCGACCTTATTATACACGCGCCAAAACCGCCCCTCTCATTTGTTCTTTGAATGAGTATGGGCAATTATTCTGTATTAAGACACGGTTGTTGATAAAATCAGACGTATATAAAATGGGCTAACACATAATTCTTACCGAGGTGATACGTAATGCGTTTTACACGAATTCTGCTTTCCTTAGTCTTGATTTGTACGCTGTTCGCTTCCTGCAACACTGCCGAAACAGCAACGTCCGGAGCACCGCCCGTTCCCGAAAGTCTGAAGATCCTTTGCATCGGCAACAGCTTTTCAGCGGACACAACGGAACATCTCGCCGATATCGCCAAGGCCGTCGGTATCGAGGAAGTCAAAATTGCCAATCTATACATCGGCGGTTGTTCCATCAAGCGGCATTATAACAATGCCGTCAATCGTTATGCCTCGTATGAATACCATTTCAATGACGGGAGCGGTTGGCAGGTGCTCTATCACCGCCGCATCGACGATGTTCTTACATCGGACAACTGGGACTGGGTGTCCATCCAGCACGGAACGGCGGACGGCAGCCGTTACGCCGAGGAAGGTTCCTACGAAAAGCTTCCCGCTCTGGTCGCGTACATACGCGAGCGCGTCAATGAAAACACCAAGATTGCCTTCAATATGACCTGGGTAGGTGAACGAAACTCCCACGAAGAACTGAAGCGTTACGGAAACAATCAGGAACGCTATTACAAAGCCATTGCAGCGCTGACCGAAGAGACAGTATTGCCTATTGACGGTCTGGACCGCATCTCACCAACGGGTACGGCGGTTCAGAATATCCGCACGGCGTACCGCGGTATGATCACCCGTGACGGCTACCATCTTACCCACGAGCTCGGCTGTTATCTGGCAGGGCTGACCTTTTTCAAGGCACTGACCGATCTTCCGATCGACGATATTTCTTGGGCACCCGACGGTGTATCCGACGACGAGAGAGCGCTCGCCGTTCGTGCCGCCAACACCGCTGTTGAAAGCCCGTTTACGGTCACCGATTGCAACAAACAGACGGACGACTGATCTATACAGAAAGGAATGGATCCCATTGAAAATTGCTTTGATCGCACACGATAAAAAGAAGAACGAAATCATTGAGCTTGCCAAAACGTACAAAGATGTCCTGTCTCAGCACGAGCTGTGTGCCACAGGCACAACGGGAACGCTGATTATGGGCGAAACGGGACTTTCCATCCACCGTTTTAAAAGCGGCCCGCTCGGAGGCGATCAGCAGATCGGCGCGCTTCTGGCCGACGGCGAAATCGATCTGGTGATCTTTCTGCGCGACCCGCTCACAGCACAGCCTCACGAACCGGATGTGTCGGCTCTTCTCCGCTTGTGCGATGTTCAGCGCATCCCGCTGGCCACCAATGTGAACAGTGCCACCGTGATGCTCGAAGCGCTCAAAGCGCACATTGCCTTTGAAGAATAAGCAAAAGGAAGCCGCCTGCAACTTGCAGGCGGCTTCCTATATACCAAATAAATTAAAACAAGGTGCTCAGTAATGCACGGACATCCGAGGATGTTACCGAACCGTTACCGTCAAAGTCGGCCAATTGAAGCGCTGCTTGTCCGAGAATATCCTCGCCGAGCAAATGCTTCAGGATCGCACGCCCGTCTGCTGTTGTCACAGCCTCATCCCCGTTAACGTCTCCGATCGTTCCCATGACAGGACGATCTCCGTCATGTCCCTTGCGTTGATTGTACGCAACAGACGTCACCACATCCGGTTGCTCTGCAAAATAACAGTACAGCACCGTGATCGAAGAATTCGGCTCCAGATAAAGCTCAACCGTGTCAACCTGCTCGTTATCTTCAGGTGACCACCAATAGCCGATATCGATCTGCAAACGCTCATCCGTTCCCATGTAGCAACGAGACGATGTCACAACAAGCTCATCCCCCGACAGCGGATCACGCATCATAGAATACGCGCTGTTGCTGTCCGTTACTCCGAAGCCGTAGCGTCCGCTGTGACAGTGAACAGCGATATTCCAGTACGGCGTGGTACGGTTACCAAGAGCAAACGGAAGAGGCATACGGATCGCTGTCTCCTGTGTCCCGCTGTTTGTAAAGGTGACCGAACCGTTTTCGTCTGTAACAAACGAGAGGTGTGTATCGTTTTCGTACGGCGTAATGGCCGTATTCAGCGCATCCACGCCGATATAATCGCCGTAATCACCGATCGCGCACCAACCGGATACACCGTCGGAAAGAGTTACCTTTCCCCAGCCGTTGCTGAGCTCGGTCACAACCGTCAGTTCGCCGTTATCCAGTACACCGACAATATCATACGTGGTGTCTGTTCCTTTGCGAACATTCAGGCTGGATGCGGTAATGCGATATGTACCCAGCTTTTCCGCACGGCTTCCCTTTCCGAGCTCGTATTTCGGAGTGGCATAGCCGACGATACGTGAATAGCCAAGGGAATAATCCTTGCGGAAGCATCCGCCGCCCTCGTTGATCTCACCGTGCTGGCCGCTGGTGTTGCCTTCGATCGTGTAGACTCTGCCACCCTCTGCGTAGCGAACCAAACCGACATGAGACATGCTCGTGCGGCTGTCACCGAAATAGATGACATCGCCCGCCTTCGGGACGTAGTCTCCGTCATAATACTGCGAGTATTCAAACAAATTGCGTTGCTTCCACCAGGACACGCCCGCCGTACAGGACGCGTGATAGGTAAACACATCGGGGGGAACATCCGCTTCGGCCGCACACCACGAAACGAACATCGCGCACCACGCACCGTATGCAAAGCTTGAAGAATTGAAATAATCCGCATACCATTTCCCGTACTTCGTATAATTGTTTGATCCCGCTGTTGTTCCGGCAAGCGAGCCTTCAAGATAACCGACCTGCGTTTCGGCAATCGCTATAATGTCGGCCGCCTGATCGCCGGTATTGATATGCGTGTTCTCATACGCCGCACTGACCGACACAGGTACGCACACCGCCAGAATTGCCAGGGAAAGGATTACGCCGAGAAGTCTATGCCAAAACCACCTCATACAAAGCTCCCTCCTATATATGTCTGTTTTCACTATACCACAGCACTAGGGGCATGTCAATTTATTTTAGGCAAATTTGCGGCAATATATTTTTTTGTTTTTTTGAAAAAAAGACTTGCTTTTTCCGAAGTTTTCATATATACTAGTGAGCGTCCGCTGATACGCGTGCATCGGGGTGTGGCGAAGTTTGGTATCGCGCTTGGTTCGGGACCAAGAGGCCTCGGGTT
>JAFQMR010000146.1 GCA_017396175.1 Clostridia bacterium | reverse complement strand
GCTGATGTAAAAGTCCCACGGTATAACAGACATACCCCCCGCCGCTTTCAAGGCGGCGGGGGTGAAACAAATCATCTCATCAAGAAAGAGGAATGACTTATGGCGTTTTGTGTAAAATGCGGACAACCGCTCGAAGGAGCATTTTGCGGTGCCTGCGGCGCGGATAACCGCGTAGCGGAGCCGACGACGGAATCCCCCGTTGCTGCGGCAACGGCTCCTGCGGAAGCACCTGCGGCAGAGGTTCCCGCTCCTGCGACAGAGGTTCCCGCTCCTGCGGAAGTGCCTGCTCCCGCACCCGCCCCTGCGGCGGAACCGACTCCTACCTATACGGAAGCGTTTGCGGCGGGTATGCCCGCGCCGACGCCCGTGAAAAAGGGATTCCCGAAGTGGGTGATCCCCGTCGCGATTGCCGTTGTGGCGGTGATCGTGGCGGTTGTGCTGTTCTTTACGCTGGGAGGCAACAAGATCGGTATGAGCGACGAGCAGCTGATCCGTGCCCGTGTGGATGCGCTGGAGTCGTCGTTCGCTAACGGCGATTGGAACGGTGTAGTGGGTTGCATGGACAGCGCCTCGCGTGCGATGATCGAAGACAACAGCGAGATGGCGCAGATCGAGTCCTATTTCGGTATGATCGGCGGTATGATCCAGTACAAGTTCGAGGTGTCGGATATTGAGATCGAAGGCAACACGGCAACCGCGGAAATCGAAATGACCATGACGGCGTTCGGCGAAACCCAGACCACCACCGAGGACATTACCTTCGTAAAGGAAGGCAATGACTGGTATATGAGCGGCGAAATGGATTCTCTGCTGTAAAAACGAAAAAGCAAAATGCCCGCCATCCGTTTTCGGAATGGCGGGCATTTTTTATGTAGGGGGATCAAGTATTCAGGACGTAGCTTCCGTCGCGGGGGAGGCCGATCTTTTGCATAACGGCTTCCTCGTGCTCACGCATACGCACCGCTTGCAGACCACCGTCTACGTGATCGTAGCCGAGCAGATGAAGCATCGAATGCACCACAAGGTATCCCACCTCGCGTTGGAAGGAGTGGTCGTACTGCTCCGCCTGTTCGGCGGCACGTTCGATGGAAAGGACAATATCGCCGAGCATATAGGCGCCTGTTTCGGGGTGGCGGTCGTAGACACCGTTCTCGCCGAGCGGGAAGGACAGCACGTCGGTTGCCTGATCGATGTGACGGTGCTCGCGGTTCAGCTCGCGGATCTGCTCGTTATCGACAATGGAGATATCCACCATTGCAGGCTCTCCGAAATGCTCGTTTTCAAGAACGGCTGTACAGCAACGGCGCATCAGCATCCGCATACCTGTCGGCACCTTGAGAGTTTTTTGCTTGTTTTCAATGACTACTTTTACCTTTGCCATGCGGCATACGCTTCCTTTCCTCCGCTTGGGGTTTTGCTTTTTCGTAGCGCTCGTACGCTTCGATGATCCGCTGTACAAGCTGATGGCGTACAACGTCTTTTTGAGAAAATTCACAGATGGCGATATCCTCGACATCACGCAGGATGCGCAGGATCTCCTTGAGACCGCTTTTGCGTCCGTCGGGCAGATCGATCTGTGTTACGTCACCCGTCACGACCATTTTGGAGTTAAAGCCGAGACGCGTTAAAAACATTTTCATCTGCTCGGGGGTGGTGTTTTGCGCTTCGTCGAGAATGATGAAGCTGTCATCGAGTGTGCGCCCGCGCATATAGGCGAGCGGCGCGATTTCAATGTTGCCGCGTTCGAGATACTTCTGATAGGTTTCGGCGCCGAGCATTTCAAACAACGCGTCGTACAGCGGACGGAGGTAAGGATCGACCTTTGATTGCAGGTCGCCGGGCAAAAAGCCGAGCTTTTCGCCTGCCTCCACGGCGGGACGTGTCAGGATAATGCGGTTGACTTCCTTGGCGCGGAAGGCCTTGACGGCCATCGCGACGGCAAGATAGGTTTTGCCCGTACCCGCAGGGCCGACACCGACGGTGACGGTGTTTTGGCGGATCGCTTCGACATACGCCTTTTGGCCGAGGGTTTTCGGCTTGACGGGGTTGCCCTTTGCCGTTACGGCAATGCTGTCCGAGGACAGCTTCGGCAATTGACTGTCGCCGTCTTCGTCGACGAGCATCATCACATACCGAACGTTTTGTTCACCGGGTTGCTCGCCGCGGTTGATCAATTGTAACAGGCCGTTGATTGCCCGCACCGCCTTGTCCACCGCCTCGACATCGCCGCTGATGCGGATATCCGAGCCGCGGTTGAGGACATCGACGTGATAATGCTCCTCGATCAGCTTCATATTTTCATCGAAGCTGCCGAACAGCGCAACGGCGTGTTCCATGCGGTCGACACCGAGGTATTGCTCCGCCATCGCCGCACCTCCTTTTTTTCAAAACCGATAGTTACCAGAGCATTATAGCAGTTTGGTTCAAGAAATGCAACATTTTTGTATCAATTTAATCAAATTTTCATATTCCGCCACACATTTTTTGCTTTTTATTGACAAATTCCGTGCGATATAGTATGATAATATATGTGTTAAATGCAGGAAATTCGTGCGAAAGGGGGCGGCTGTGTGAAATCGCTTGATCCGACCGTGAAACGGGAAACGATATACGTGGCCGCCGTGGTGTTGCTCCTCAGCGTGCTGATGCAGGCGGTGTTCCTGGTGATCGGCCGATGGGACCTCACGGTGCTGTGGGGCAATTTGCTCAGCGGCACCGCCGCCGTGCTGAATTTCCTGCTTCTCGGCATCACGGTTCAGAATGCCGTCACGAAGGAGGAAAAAGAGGCCAAGACGATGATCAAGGCGTCGCAGTCGCTTCGGTTGGTCTTTTTACTGGTTGTGGCGGTGATCGGTGCGGCGCTCCCTGCGGTCTTTCATCTGTGGGCGGTGCTGATCCCGCTGTTGTTCCCGCGCATTGCCGTAATGCTTCATCCGTTGATCAACCGAAAGGAGGGCGGTTCCTGATGTCAACGACACGTCGTGATAAAGTGATCGACATCCTGCTTCTGGCATTGACGGTACTGCCGATCGTGTGCTGTATGGTATTGCAGATCCTCTGCAAACCTGCGTCGGAAGGGATCGACGTCACGGGCGCGATGATCTATTTTACGATCCCGATGCCGCTGCAGGATCTGCCTATCACCGAATCGCAGATCAATTCCTGGGCGGTGGTGCTGACGATCATCGGCCTGACGCTGTTTCTGACAAGGCGTCTTCGCGTCAAGGACATTTCCGTACGCCAGCACGTGGCGGAGTGGATCGTCGAAAAGACCGAGGGACTTGTTAAGGATAATATGGATCCGTATTTCCGCAACTTCGGTCCGCTGATCGGTACGATCCTCGGCTTGTCGGCGTTTTCGAGTCTGCTGTCGCTGTGCGGGCTGTTTGCCCCGACCTCGGATCTGAATATTGTGGCCGGTTGGGCGGTCTTTGTGTTTGTTCTGATCACCTATTATAAGTTTAAGTGCGGTCCTCTGTATTACCTGAAGGGCTTGACGGAACCGGTGGCGGTGCTGACGCCGATCAATCTGATCGGCGAGTTTGCAACCCCCATCTCCATGGCGTTCCGTCATTACGGTAACGTGCTGTCGGGCTCGGTCATCGCGGTGCTGGTGGCAACGGGATTGCAAGGGCTGTCATCGCTGGTGTTCGGCTGGATCCCGATCCTTGGGGAGATTCCGCTTCTGCGTATCGGTATTCCCGCGATCCTGTCGATTTATTTTGATCTGTTCAGCGGTTGTCTGCAGGCGTTTATATTTGCCATGCTGACGATGATGTACGTTTCGGGAGGCTTCCCGGCGGAGGAGTTTTTCGCCCGTCGGGCCAAAATAGATGCTAAAAAACAATCACGGAGGTAAGAAATTATGGAACTGGCTATTGGTATTATTCTCGGTTGCTGTGCACTCGGTGCGGGTATGGCGATGATCGCGGGTATCGGCCCCGGTATCGGTGAAGGTAACGCGGTTGCAAGTGCGTGTGAAGCGATTGCCCGTCAACCCGAGCAAAAGGGCGCTGTCACCAGCACGATGCTGATGGGTTGCGCGGTCGCGGAGACCACCGGTCTGTATGCACTCGTTATTGCGATCCTGCTGATCTTTGTGGCACCCGGTATGTTTGTGGGCATTCTCAAGGATGCACTGACCTGGATCCCCACCCTCTAATTTTCCGTTTTTTGGAGTGAATCGTTATGCAATTTCAAACGCTCGATGTCATATCGATCAATATCTGGCATATAGTGATCTCCCTGTGTAACCTGCTGATCCTGTTTTTCTTTTTGAAGAAGTTTCTGTACAAGCCTGTGAAGGCTGTCGTAAAAAAACGTCAGGATGAGATTGACGGGCAGTATGCGGCCGCCGCCGAAGCGCAGGCGGAGGCCGAGGCGAACAAACAGCAGTGGGAGCAGACGATGCAGGAGGCGACCGCCAAGGCGGACGCCATCATCAAAGAAGCGGCCGACACGGCGAAGCGTCGCGGCGAGAAGATCGTTGCGGAGGCGAACGAGCGTGCCGACGGCATTGTCGCGCAGGCAGAGGCACAGGCAGAGCTTGAACGCAAGAACGCCGAGGCGGGGATCCGACGGGAAATCGTCGTGGTGTCCACCGAAATCGCAGAGAAAATGCTGGAACGGGAGATCAACGAAGACGATCACCGTCAGTTGATCGGCTCTTTCCTCGACAAAATAGGTGATGCCGATGACTGAACTTGCTAAAGAATACGGTACGGCACTGTTTGCGGTCGGGAAAGAGGACGGCACGCTTGAGAGCCTGTCCGAGGGACTCGTGACGGTCGAGCGCGCTTTTGCCGAGCACCCGCCGTATCGGATCCTGTTGTCGACGCCGAATATTCCTATGAAGGAGCGCACGGCACTTCTCGACGAGGCGTTTGCCGCGTCGGTTGCTCCGACCGTTCTCACCTTTGTAAAGCTGTTGTGCGAAAAGGGGCATATCCGTTCCTTTGAGGAATGTAAGGAGGCGTTTGATGCGCTGGTGACCGAGGACCGCCGTACGGTGGTGGCGAATGTGACCAGTGCGGTGGCGCTGACCGACGCCGAAAAGGCGACGCTTATCGAACGTTTGCAGGCGATGGACGGCCGTGCCGTCACCGCCGTGTATACAGTGGATGCTTCACTGCTCGGCGGTGTGGTTGTCGAATTTGACGACCGCATTATCGACGGCAGTCTGAAGCGGCAGATCCATCGGTTAAAGGAAGTGATTGAGCCATGAATACCAGACCTGAAGAGATCAGCAATATTATAAAAGAACAGATCCGCAACTACGAATCCCGTATGGAAATGCAGGAGACGGGTACGGTCATTCTGGTCGGTGACGGCATTGCGCGCGTCTACGGCCTGAAGAACTGTATGGCGAGTGAGCTGCTCGAGTTTGAGGACGGCAGCTTCGGTATGGCGCAGAACCTCGAGGAGGAAACCGTGTCGGTCGCGGTGCTTTCGGACCGCAACACGATCCGCGAGGGTACGGCGGTGCGCCGCACGGGGAAGGTGCTGTCGGTGCCTGTCGGTAACGAGATGCACGGCCGTGTCGTCAACGCGCTCGGCGAGCCGATCGACGGCAAAGGCCCCATTCCGTATACGGCTACCCGCCCTATCGAATCGGAGGCGCCCGGCATCATTGAGCGTAAGGGCGTGTCGGTGCCGTTGCAAACGGGTATCAAGGCCATCGACAGTATGATCCCGATCGGTCGCGGTCAGCGTGAGCTGATCATCGGCGACCGCCAGACGGGTAAGACCGAGATCGCCATTGACACCATCATCAATCAGAAAAATACGGGCGTTATTTGTATTTACGTCGCCATCGGTCAGAAGAGCACCTCCGTGGTTCAGCTGACCAATGAGCTGCAAAAAGCGGGTGCGATGCCGTATACCATCATTGTGTCGGCGTCGGCGTCCGAAAGCGCACCGCTTCAATACATCGCCCCCTATGCGGGATGCGCGATGGCGGAGCATTTCCGCGAGCAGGGCCGCGACGTCCTGATCGTGTACGACGATCTTTCGAAGCACGCGGTGGCGTACCGTGCGCTGTCGCTTCTGATCCGCCGTCCCCCCGGACGTGAGGCGTATCCCGGTGACGTGTTCTATCTGCATTCCCGTTTGCTGGAGCGTGCGGCGTGCGTCGCTCCCGAATACGGCGGCGGCAGTATCACGGCGTTGCCGCTGATCGAGACGCAGGCGGGTGACGTGTCGGCGTATATCCCGACAAACGTCATCTCGATCACGGACGGTCAGATCTTCCTCGAAACCGAGCTGTTCCACGCGGGTATTATGCCCGCCATCAACCCCGGTATCTCGGTCAGCCGTGTCGGCGGTTCGGCACAGCTCAAGGCGATGAAGAAGGTGTCGGGCGAGCTGAAGCTGCTGTATTCGCAATATCGCGAGTTGCAGTCCTTTGCCCAGTTCGGCAGTGACCTTGACGCAGATACGAAGGCGCGTCTGGCCCTCGGCGAGCGCATCGTGGCGGTGCTGAAGCAAAATCGCAACAGCCCCGTGCGCGTCGGCTGTCAGGTGGCGATCGTTTACGCCGTCATCCACGGCTATCTCGACGGTGTTGCGGTGGCGGATGTGCCTGCGTATGAGGAGCGGCTGTACGAGCGCCTCGAGAATACGCAGAGTGCTTTGCTGGAACGCTTTGAGACAGGCTATTTTGAGCCTGAGGATATCGCGCTTCTGGAAGAGACGCTGAAAGCGATGCAGAGGTGATAGAGTATGGGTGCAAACACCAAACAGCTTCGCACACGCATCAAGAGCGTCACCTCTACCTTGAATCTGACAAAGGCCATTGGACTGGTGGCCTCCTCGAAGATCCGCCGAGCGGCGGACGCGATGAATAAAAGCCGTCAATATGCGGCGGCGGTCACGGACGTGATGGCGGTGCTGGCCGCTTCGTCGGACTGTGCGAAGAGTCCCTATCTTGCCAAACGGGACGGTGACCGTGTGCGGCTCATCGTGATCGCGGGCGACCGCGGGCTGGCGGGCGGTTATAACGCGAACGTCTTTCGCCTGATCGCGACGCTTCCGAAGGCGGAGTATATTCCCATCGGCAAGCGGGCGTGTGAACGCTTCGGACAACCGATCAACTCGTCGGAGGATTTCTCCTCGCTTGACGCACATGCGCTCGCAAGGACACTGTGCGACGAGTTTGCAAACGGTGAATTTGACCGTCTCGGGATCGTCTGTACGGCGTACGAATCGATGATGACGCAATCAGCCGAGGTGCGCTGGGTGTTGCCGTTTGAGCGGGACACCGAGGCTGTCGGCACGGCGGGGATGATCTTTGAACCCGATGAGCAGACGATCCTGCCGATCGCCGTTCCCGAATACGTGGCGGGCACGGTGATGGCGGCGGTGCGCGAGAGCTTTTTGTCCGAGGTAACGGCACGCCGTATGGCGATGGATTCGGCGGGCAAGAACGCCACCGAAATGATCGACGAGCTACAGCTGCAGTATAACCGCGCACGTCAGGGCGCGATCACACAGGAAATTACGGAAATCGTTGCGGGAAGCGGCGGCTGACCGCGCTTGACGCAAAAGGAGATGACGAGATTGAATACGTCACAACACATCGGCACCGTGGCACAGGTTATGGGCCCCGTCGTGGACGTTCGCTTTCAGGAGGGTGAGCTTCCCGCGATCCTTAACGCGCTTACGATGCCCATCGGCGACCGTACCCTTACGGTGGAGGTCGCCCAGCATATCGGCAACAATACCGCCCGTTGCATTGCGATGGCGTCGACCGACGGTCTGACGCGCGGCACGGCGGTTACGGATACGGGAAAGGCGATCAGCGTGCCTGTCGGGCGCGAGACGCTCGGCCGTATTTTCAACGTGCTCGGTGAGCCGGTGGATAACAAGCCCGCCCCCGAGGATGTCGAGCGGTGGAACATCCACCGTCCCGCGCCTGCGTATGACGAGCTGGCGACCTCCCGCGAGATCTTCGAGACGGGCATCAAGGTCGTTGATCTGATCTGCCCCTATTCGAAGGGCGGTAAGATCGGTCTGTTCGGCGGTGCGGGTGTCGGCAAGACGGTTCTGATCATGGAATTGATCAACAATATCGCCAAGCAACACGGCGGCCTGTCGGTGTTTACGGGTGTCGGCGAACGTACCCGTGAGGGCAACGATCTGTATTGCGAGATGACCGAGTCGGGTGTTTTAGCGAACACCTCGCTCGTATACGGCCAGATGAACGAGCCGCCCGGAGCGAGAATGCGCGTGGCGCTGTCGGGCCTGACGATGGCGGAATATTTCCGCGATCAGGAAGGACAGGACGTTCTGCTGTTCATCGATAACATTTTCCGCTTCACGCAAGCAGGCTCCGAGGTGTCGGCACTGCTCGGGCGTATGCCCTCGGCGGTCGGTTATCAGCCGACGCTTGCCAACGAGATGGGCGCTCTGCAGGAGCGTATCACCTCGACGAAAAAGGGCTCCATCACGTCCAT
>JAFQMR010000145.1 GCA_017396175.1 Clostridia bacterium | reverse complement strand
TTGTCTTTGTGCGTGAAAAGAAGCAGTGAGAGTATGAGTAAACAACAAAACGGCGTGGTGAACGCCTCCAGCTTTGCGTGGAATACGATCGGCAGTATCCTGAGCGCGGGCTCGTCCTTTGTGCTCCTGTCGTGTGTGACACGGGCCATCGGAGCCGCAGACAGCGGTATCTTTGCCTTTGCGTTTTCCAGTGCCCAGCTGATGCTGACGGTCGGCAAATACGGTGTGCGGTCGTATCAGGCGACCGACGTCAACAAGGAGATCAGCGTCTCGACCTATTTTGTGTCGCGTGTGATGAGCTGTCTGCTGATGATGCTCCTGTGCGTCGGTATGGTTCTGGTGCTTGGCTATCACGGTGCGTCCGCAAGCGTCATTACGGCGGTCGGTCTGCTCAAGATGGTGGATGCCGTCGAGGACGTCTACCACGGGCAGATGCAACTGAACAACAAGCTCGACACGGCGGGCAAATTGCTGGCACTTCGCAACCTGTTTTCGATGGTGCTGTTTGCCGCGTTGATCTTTGCTACGGGACAGCTGAAGCTGACCTGCTGGGTCACGGCGGTCGCGTCACTCTGTCTGTGCATTGCAATCAACCATCCCGTGCTTGCGCGGATGGAACGTATCGGCTTTCACTGGAACGGCGGGGAGCTCAGGCGTCTGACGCTGGCGTGCCTGCCGCTGTTCATCGGGCAATTTCTGTCGCTGTATATTTACAATGCACCGAAATATGCCATTGAAATGTATTGCAGCTCGGAGATCCAGACCTATTATAACGTGATCTTTATGCCCGCCTTTGCGATCAACCTGCTCAGCGAGTTTGTGTTCAAGCCGTTGCTGACAAGTCTTGCCTTGTGGTGGGACGGCGGCGAGATCGGAAAGTTCAAAAAGCTGGTCTTCAAGATGATCGCCTATATCTTCGGCTTGACGCTGGTGATTCTGGTCGGCACCTATTTCGTGGGCGCACCGCTTTTGTCGCTGGTGTTCGGTGTCGATATCGCGCCATACCGCACGGAGCTGATGCTGTTGATGTTCGGCGGCGGCTTCGGAGCGATCGTGTATTTTCTGTATAACGTGCTGGCATCGATGCGGTCGCAGGGCGCTGTGCTGATCAACTACGGCGTTGCGGCGGCGGTCATCACCGCCATCGCGTTCTGGGCTGTCAAGGATCACGGGATCACGGCGGCGTCGCTGTCTTATGTGATCGCGGAGATCATTCTCGGCGTGCTGATGATCGTCAGTGTGGCGATGGGCATCCGTCGCCGTCAACAAAAAGGGGGAGACTAAGCTATGAAGGTCGGAATCGTCACCTTTCAGGAAACGAATAATTACGGAGCCAACCTGCAAAACTATGCCTTGCAGCAGGCGGTCAAGCAGCTCGGAGGTACCCCCGAAACGATTGATTACCGCAGTCGGTATATCGGTCGCCCCTACGGGTTTGCCCATCTGAAGAATAAGGGGCTCGGCAACTACCTGTTCGGCGTGGTCGGCTATCTTGTGTACGCTCTGCGTACGGGAAAAACGAAGACGTTCCGCCGTGCCATCGACTATTCCCCGAAGGTGAAACGGGAGGGCCTGGAAGCGCTCAACGAGCGTTACGACCGCTTTCTGACGGGAAGCGATCAGGTGTTCAACCATAAGCTGACGGGCATGGACGGAACCTATATGCTCGATTTTGTTAAGGATAAGAGCAAGTGCCACAGCTATGCGGCGAGCCTCGGACTTTCGGAGCTGGAACCCGACGTGCAAGAGCAGTATCGGGCGTGGCTTTCGGAGTTTGCGTCGCTGACGGTGCGTGAGCAGACGGCGGCGGAGGTACTTTCTGCGACGCTCGACCGCGAGGTGACGGTCGTGTCGGATCCCTGCTTCCTCCTCGAGCGGGAGGACTGGGAAAAGGCGGTCGTGCCGCCGAAGCCGAAGAAGCCGTATGTCTTTGTGTATGAGCTGGCGTGGTCGAAGGACGTCGTTGCGGTGGCACAGCGGATCGCCAAGGAAAAGGGACTCAAGGTCGTCTTCGCTCCCTTCCCGATGGGCAAGGCGGCGTGCGGCTCGTGGCGTCTCGGGGCGGGGCCCGGGGAGATCCTCGGTCTGATCCGTGACGCGGAATACGTGGTCACCGATTCGTTCCACGGCACGCTGTTTTCCATCCTGTTCAACAAAGCGTTTTACACGCGGATCGCCGAAAAGAAGATCGGCTCGCGCATCAGCGACCTGCTGAAAAAATGCGGGCTGGAGGATCGGCTTCTCGACCCCGCGATGACGGATTTTTCGGCGGATATCGATTATGCCGCCGTCAACGCGATCATCGACGAATATCGCCGTGCATCGCGAGAGGTACTGCGGACGATGATCACGGAGGAAGGGGACTCGCAACAATGAACTGTGTAGGTTTTGACAACGAACAATATCTGAAAACACAATCCGAGCAGATCCGTCGGCGCATCGCGCAGTTCGGCGGTAAGCTGTATCTGGAATTCGGCGGCAAGCTGTTTGACGACTTTCACGCCTCACGCGTCCTGCCGGGGTTTGAACCCGACAGCAAGATCCGTATGCTCCAACAGCTTCGCGACGACGTCGAAGTGGTCATCACGATCAACGCGGCGGATATCGAGGCGAACAAGATCCGCGGGGATTACGGTATCACCTACGACGAGGATGTCCTGCGCCTGATCGACATCTTCCGTGAAATGGATCTGTACGTCGGCAGTGTGGTGTTGACGCGCTACAACGGTCAATCCTCCGCGAACGCGTTTTTAAAACGACTGAAGGCGCTTGGGATCCGTTGTTACCGCCATTATCCGATTGCAGGGTACCCGCACGATGTGACGCACATTGTCAGCAACGAAGGCCTCGGACAAAACGAATACATCGAAACGACGCGGTCGCTGGTCGTGGTAACGGCACCCGGTCCGGGAAGCGGCAAAATGGCGACCTGCCTGTCGCAATTGTACCACGATCATAAGCGCGGTGTGACGGCGGGTTACGCGAAGTTTGAGACCTTCCCGATCTGGAACCTGCCTTTGAAGCATCCCGTTAACCTCGCGTATGAGGCGGCTACGGCCGACCTGAACGATGTCAATATGATCGATCCGTTTCATCTGGAGGCGTACGGTGAAACGGCGGTCAACTACAACCGCGATGTGGAAATTTTCCCGGTTCTGAACGCCATCTTCGAGCGTATTCAGGGGAATTCCCCCTACAAATCGCCCACCGATATGGGCGTCAATATGGCGGGCAACTGCATCGTTGATGATGAGGTATGCTGCAACGCTTCCCGTATGGAGATTCTTCGCCGCTATTATACGGCTTGTGTGAAGCGCCTGCGCGGAATGGGGGACGAGACGGAGGTCAATAAACTGGAACTGCTGATGAAGCAGGCGAAGGTATCGCCCGAATTGTTCCCGGCGGTTTCGTCGGCGCTTTTAAAGGCGGAAACCACCGGTCTGCCGGCGGGTGCGATGGTGTTGCCTGACGGGCGTGTGGTGACGGGGCGTACCTCCGAGACGCTCGGAGCGGCGTCTGCTCTGCTTCTCAACGCGCTCAAGACGCTTGCAGGGATCGAGGACAGCCTCCACCTGATTTCGGCACAGGTGCTGGAACCGATCTGTGACCTGAAAACGCAGTATCTGAAGCATAAGAACCCGCGACTGCACACCGACGAGGTGCTGATGGCACTGACGATTTCGGCGCTTTCCGATCCGATCGCGATGCGTGCCAAGGAACAGCTTGCCAATCTGAAGGGAAGCGATGCACACTTCACTGTCATCCTCAGCGAGGAGGATGAAATGTTGCTTCGCCGTCTCGGCATCAACGTAAGCTGTGAACCGCAATATGAAACCAAGCGGCTGTATCATAAGTAAAGGAAAAAAGGACGGTGCGTTAAAAAACGCACCGTCCTTTTCTTATCCGGTTATTGCGGTAAATGCAACAACGTTTTTTCTGCCAGCGTGCGGATGCTCAGTGAGGACAGGCCGGTCAGCGTGGTGCAGAGGGTATCGCGGAAGGGCGCAGTCCACCGCTCGTCAATGCACCCGATGCCGCCGCGCATCCCGAGAACAGAGCCGACGGTGGCGGCGTTGCAATCGGTATCAAAGCCGTTTTCGACAGCGATGCAGATGGAGCGACCGTAGTCGCCCTTGCCGTAGAGCAGGGCGGCGGTGACGATGACGGCGTTGGAGATGGTATGTGCCCAATAATGTCCGTATGCTTCGTCATACTGAGCATGAAGCTTCGAAACCCAGGTCGCTTCGTCAACCCCGTGGCGGTAGTCCTCCAGTACGCGGCAAATCGCTTCGTAAAGTCGGGAGGTCGACGGGATCTGTCCGAGTCCGCATTCGATGATCGTTTCGATGCGGTCGCTTACGGCGGCCGCGGCAAGCATTGAGGCGACATACATCGCGCCGTAAATGCCGTTTTTGACGTGGGAAACGGACGCGTCGCGGAACGCCATTGCGGCGGCGGTTTCGGGATCACCGGGGTTGATGTAGCCGTAGTAATCGGCGCGAATCTGGGCGCCGATCCATTCGCGGTACGGGTTTTTATACATCGCGGAGGCGGGCGGTACAAAGCCCTTCATAAAGTTACAGTAGGCGACGCGTTCTGCCGTGCAGTAGGAGGTGCGGCGTTGCGCGTACGGCCACGCCTGCAAGACATCAAGAGCGGTGAAATCGCGCCCGTGTTTTTCAATCAGCTGTTGGGACATCACGGTGTAGTTTGTGTCATCGTCGGGCGGCATACCGTTGATCTGATCGACGTAGATCCGCTCGTCAAACGGGAACGACAGCTCGCGGCGGTGTCGATCGGTGATGTCGCTGTGCAGGATATAGCGATGAAGCGGGAAGTTGTCGGTGTCTTTCAAAAACGGATGCAGATCGTTTGTGCGGATACCTTCGACGGATTTACCGAGCATACAGCCGCATACGCGTCCCATCCACGCGCCGTACAGCTTGTCGAGCATGGCGGTTTTGTCGGGAATACGGAATGCTGTGAGCGGGAAAGGCTTGCACAGCGGACGAATGGCGTTAAGTTCCGACGGTTCGTTGTACGGATACCCTGCGATCGGAGAGGCGTTTTGCACGGCGGCATATAACGCATCGCCGAGCTTGTGCTTGACCTCGTTTTGCGGCAGACGGTACGCCGCATCAAACAGATCTTTATAAACCTCCATGTCGAGTCCCTCTTCGATGCATTGCAGATATTCGGTCTCCGCCGCGGCGGCATAGAATTCCCATTCGGGGATCAGGTCGTATTGCGGTTTCATCGGTATCCCTCCTTACAGGGGTATAGTACAATAAAACGGATGAAAAAGCAAGAAAAACCGCCCTTGCCGAAAGGCAAGAGCGGTTTTGAAACATAGAGATCAATACATGCCGTCCATACCGCCGGGAGCCGCAGGAGCGGGGGGCAGGGGTTCCTTTTTGTCGGCAACGAGCGACTCGGTGGTGAGCACCATCGCCGCTACGGAGGCCGCGTTCTGGAGCGCCGAACGGGTGACCTTCGTCGGATCGACAACGCCCGCCTCGAACATATCCGAGTAGACGTCCTTCGCAAAATCAAAGCCGTAATTCGTCTTGCCCGAGGTGCGGATCTTGTCGATGATCACACTGCCCTCAAGACCGGCGTTGAGCGCGATCTGACGGACAGGCTCCTCAAGAGCCTTCAGCACGATCTGCATACCCGTCTTTTCGTCGCCTTCCGAAGCGGCGATCATCGCGGAAAGCACATCCGACGCGTTGATGAGCGCCACGCCGCCGCCGGCGACGATGCCTTCTTCCACCGCCGCCTTGGTCGCGGCAAGCGCGTCCTCGATGCGGAGCTTCTTTTCCTTCATTTCGATCTCGGTAGCGGCACCGACCTTGATAACGGCCACACCGCCCGCGAGCTTCGCCAGACGCTCCTGGAGCTTCTCACGATCG
>JAFQMR010000144.1 GCA_017396175.1 Clostridia bacterium | reverse complement strand
AAGGAGGAAGCGGTGATGGCGGTATTGCCGGGAACGACCATTGAAATATCGGAGCTGAAAAGCGGTGTGTCAAGACAGCTGTTTGACGGCATTTTTGCGGCGGGCGGCATCACGCTTTCTCAGGTGTCGATTATGACGGGGCTGGAACCGCACAGCATCCAGAATTGGGTGAAGCGCGGGTTTGTTTCGCCGCCGCAGAAGCGGCAATACTCCAAGGAGCAGTTTGCCCGTATCGTCACCATCCATATGTTGCGGGACTCTTTGCAGATCGAGCGCGTCTGCAGCATATTATCCTATATCAACGGCACACTGAACGATGAGGGGGATGACCTGATCCGTGACAGTGAGCTGTACCACCGCTACGTCGATATGGTGGCGAGCGGCGGACTGTCGTTGTCCCGTGAGGCGGTGAACGCGGCGGCAAGAGAGGCCGCGGCGGATTATGAGGAGCCGACCGTCGGCGCGAGAGATCGCCTGTGTAAGGTGTTGCAAATGATGGCCTATGCCCATTATGCGTCGCTGGCACGGCGTACAGCCGAGGATATTCTGGCGGGCTTGGAATAAGAAGAGGAGGAGAACGGATATGAGTATGTGGTGGGATTCCCTCAGCGTGGCGTCGCAGGTGTTCGCACTTGTGGCGATTCCGATGACGGTGGTTCTGTTGATCCAGACGGTGCTGATGTTTATCGGGATCGGCGGAGAGGCGGACGGCGCGGATGGCCCCGAATTCGGCGATTCGGAGACGGATACGGACGTGGGAGAAACCGATGCCGAGGCGCTGGATTCTCTTCATATTTTCACGGTGCGAGGGATCATCGCTTTCTTTGTGGTGTTCGGCTGGGTTGGTTTTCTCATGGACAGCGCGGCGGTCAGCCTGTGGATCACGGTGCCTGTCGCGGCGTTGTGCGGCTTTGCGATGATGGTGCTTCTGGCGGTGCTTTTTAAAGCGGTAATGAAGCTGCGAAGCGGCGGGAATCTGGAGCTTTCGAACGCCCTCGGCACAGCGGGCACCGTGTATCTGGCGATCCCGGGCGGACGCGGCGGTGTCGGCAAGGTGAACATTCTGCTTCAGGGAAGCTACGTGGAATGTGAGGCGGTGACCGATGAAGCGGAGACGATCCCGACGGGATCGGAAATTGTAGTGACGGGTGTCAGCGGGCAAACCACGCTGACCGTACGTCGCAAGTGAAACGGTTGTAAGCTCTTTATAAGAGCTTGACAAATACAAAGGAGGAGATCTGTCAATGGAAACGATTTTTTTGGTACTGGCGATCGTGCTGATTCTGGTCTCGTTTATCGTGTGGGTGTGCTCGCGCTATAAGAAGTGCCCGTCCGATAAGATCATGGTTGTCTACGGCTCGATCGGCAAGAACAAGGACGGCACGAACCGCAGTGCAAAATGTATCCACGGCGGTGCGGAATTTGTGCTTCCCGTGTTTCAATCGTACGCTTTTCTGGATCTGACGCCCATTTCGATTCAGGTGGATCTGAAGAATGCGCTGTCCCGCCAGAACATCCGTATCGACGTGCCGTCGCGTTTTACGGTCGGCATCTCGACGGAGCCCGGCGTGATGCAGAATGCCGCAGAGCGTCTGCTCGGCCTGCAGCTGTCGGAGATCCAGGAGCTTTCGAAGGACATCATTTTCGGTCAGCTCCGTCTGATCATCGCCACGATGGATATCGAAGAGATCAACACCGACCGCGACAAGTTTTTGGCGGCAGTCAGCAGTAACGTGGAGACCGAGCTCAAAAAGATCGGTCTGCGCCTGATCAACGTGAACGTCACCGATATCAGCGACGAGTCGGGTTATATTTCCGCACTCGGTAAGGAAGCGGCGGCGAAGGCTATCAACGATGCCAAGAAGTCGGTGGCCGAGCGTGAGAGAGACGGCTCCATCGGTGAAGCCAACGCGCATATGGATCAGCGCATTCAGGTGGCCAACGCGACCTCGGTGGCGATCGAGGGCGAAAACGAAGCCAAGATGAAGATTGCAATGTCCGATGCGGCGCTCAAGGAGCGCGAGGCAGAGGCGCTCCGCATTGCGACCGCCGCCGAAAAGATTCAAGCGGCAAAAGCGCTCGAGGAATCCTACGCCGCCGAGCAGGCCGCCGAGCAAGCACGCCGTGCGCGTGAGCAGGCTACGCTCGAAGCAGATGTGATCGTGCAGACCGAAGCGAAAAAGCGTCAGCTTGAAATTGAAGCGGAGGCGGAGGCGGAGCAGATCCGTCGCAAGGCGCGCGGTGAAGCGGATGCGATCTACGCCAAGATGGAAGCGGAGGCCCGCGGTATGGAGGAGATCCTCCGCAAGCAAGCGGCGGGCTTTGCCGAGATCGTCAGATCGGCGGGCGGGGATACGGATGCCGCGTTGAAGCTCCTGATCGCCGATAAGCTCGAAGATCTGATGCGTGTGCAGGTGGATGCCATCAAGAACATCAAGATCGACAAGGTCACCGTATGGGACAACGGGCAGAACGGCGAAGGTAAAAATGCCACGGCAGGCTTCCTGTCGGGAATGATGCAGTCGGTACCGCCGCTCGCAGATGTATTTGCGCTGGCAGGGATGCAGCTTCCCGAGCTCCTCGGCAAGAAGACCGAAGCCGAGACACCAACCTTCAGCGGCGAGGTCGTGGATACCGCACCTGTCGCGGAAACGACCGAAACGGAATAATCGAAGACACTGAAAAAGGCACCGTGAAATGAACAAGTCCAGCAAAAACGGACAATAGTAAAAAAAGGCCTCCTATGGTAGAATGAAAACACTACCATAGGAGGTTTTGTTATGCCTAGAAGTT
>JAFQMR010000143.1 GCA_017396175.1 Clostridia bacterium | reverse complement strand
GGCCGACTCGCCGATATCGCCCCGACGATGCTCGAGGTGATGGGCATCGAACAGCCCGCCGAAATGGACGGCCAATCGCTCATCGTGTAAGAATACTCAAAACAAAAAAGGATGCTCTGCGTTGACAGAGCATCCTTTTTTTGCGTAGTTGCAGGGGGTTATTGCAACAACATATCAAGAAGAAGGCGAATATCTGTAGTCGTAAAAGCATCATCGCCGTTAAAATCAGAGGTTGTGGGACAAATATCGGCAGCGACATTGTACGTTCCCAAATAGTTTCCCGAAATCATCCGCAAACCGTCGCGCACATCCGCAGAGGAAACTTTCCCGTCACGGTTGACATCCCCCGCAAACGCTTTGCCGATCCCTCCATAGTAGTCGCACACACACAATTCACAAGCATCCACAAAATCCTGTGCCACAATGCTTTCGCGGATCTCTTTCAAAGAGTAGGTGTCCGTCGTAGACACCTTCACCGTTACGCAGGTATAGCCGTAATCATTAAAATAGAGTTGATTGGATATAGCACAATCGTTCGGCATGGCAAAATCCTCTTTATACCGCAGAGTCATTCGCGGTTCTTTAATGAATACATACAGCTTCCCCTCATAGTGGAGCTCACCGTTATCCGAGATACTCAACGAAGGAAAGCCCAAGCCCGAATAGCGATACATAACAGAAGGGCCGAGGCTTACATCGATGCCGTACACAACGCGAAGCAACGCTTGCACCTCTTCATCACAAGGCGTTTCCGCACAATCAATACGGAAATAGTCCTTGCCGTCAATCCCGCAAACCGTGTCAAAATAGAGGACTTCCGAAAGCAGCCGAAGCGGAATATCATCGGATGTCCAATCAACATCTGCGTTTTCAGCCGTTTTTTCTATATATAACGTTGTCCCTCCGGTACGCACATCTGCCGAAGCAAGGATCGGGCAGGACAGGAGCAAGAATATAACACAAAAGAAGGATACAATCGTTTTCATAGTAACTCTCCTTTATAATGGATTGAATTTAATATATCCGAAATGCTGGTATTTGTAGCATCCGAAATCATTTGAAGTATCCGTAAGAAACGGTCGGATCTAAAGCATAAGCAGGTACGGAGAATATAAGACTAATAAAAACAAGTACCATTAACAAGAACGTAAGAACATTCCATTTTTCATACTAACACCTCCTACTCTCACCTTATCACACATATGTACATTTGTCAATTATTATCGTTATTAACGATTGTTTTTGTTTCATTTTGGTAAATTTGTAACCATTCGAGGCAATAGTGTGGCGATTCTGCGTGCATTAGCCGCCCCTTCAAATGCTTTACAAGCCACCTGCAGAGTCTGCGCGCCCTACGGAGGATGAATCGTTCTTACCGTAGGCACGACCTATGTGTCGTGCCGCATCACCGATTTGCGTTTTGTGCAAACGGCGCGGATAAATCCGCACGATACAACGATGGATTCGGGTTACACACAAAAAGGCGAGCATCAAACGATGCTCGCCTTTTACAATCCTGTCCGCAACGCGGACACCTTTATTCTTCACTGCCCTTTTTCTTCGGCTTATAGAGGATCGCGAACAAAAGCACGCCCACGACAACGACCGCACCGCCGGCAATGCCGACGATCATCCACGGGAACTCGCTCTTCTTCTCGCTGTACAGCTCATAGGTCGCCTGCAATGTACCCGACACCTCGACGCCCTCGGCCTTCGCGGCGGCGATCTCCGCCTCACCGATGCCGCGCTCCTCCTCCGAAAGCGACGCCTTCTCCATCAGCGCCTCCATCTCCTCGGGCGTTGCGTAGCCGTCAAGATACCCCTCCTCGAGGACATTCTCCTTGAGGAACGCGATCAGCTCGTCGGCCGCCGCCTGATGCTCCTCCTCATTCGGGTGACCCGCGCCGCCGCTCGTGCCCTTCGGAAGCACGCAGAAGAAGTAGCCTTCCTCCGCACCGCCGAGCTTCTCGACGATCTCGGTCAGTCCGGGCTTAAAGGTGATGCCCATCATACCCGTCGCCCACACGATCTTCGCATCGGGGTTCTTTTCGCGCACCATCTTGATGAGATTTTCCATGCCCTCCAGGATGGTGGATTCCTTCGTGAAACGGCTCTTGCGCACCGAGTTATCGTTGGTGCCGAGGTTGATCACGACGATGTCGGCGGGACGCTCAAAGCCCCACGCCGCCTCACGGTCGTGATGGAACGCCGTTTTATCGTACATATCCTGCATATTCACGCCGTCCGTGTTCCAGCCGACCTCGGCGCCGTAGCCGCTGGTGCAGGTCACGGTAATATCCATACCGAGCGCACGGGCGGTCAGAAACGCATAGCTCTTGGTGCCCGCCTGACGGGAGGGATGATCGACGGGATCCCCCTGATCCGCATAGGAGAAGGGATACGCACCGTAGCCCGTCGTGATGGAGTCACCGACAAATTCAATGAGCATCGGGGCCTCGGGAACAGGCAGGAGCGTACCGTTCAGCGTCAGCTCCTTCCACTCACAGTAGGCGTTGACCTCCTCCGTCTCGCGGTAGATCTCGATGCGGTGCATACCGGGCTCCAGATCCTCGGCCAGCGTCAGCGTATCCGTCACCGTGCGGTTTTTCACGCGGTGATTCAGCTCGACGCGGTTGTAGATTTCGCCGTCCACATAAACGATGAAATACTGCGCATCGAACAGGTTTTTCGAGCCGAACACCTCGAGCGTAATATCGCCGCTGCAATCGCTGTAGAACGCAATACCCGAAGCCGTGGTATGCGGGACGATGCCCTTTTCGGTCACTTCGGTGCGGCCGATCAGCTTGAGATTCGCCGCGACCTCCTCGTCCGACAGGTCATAGCTCACCGCTTCCTCGAGCGGTGCGGCAGACACCGCCGTAGGCAACGCGCCGATCAGCACCGCCAGAACGGCAACCAGCGACAGCCAAGTCATCATACGTTTCATAAACTTCACTCCTCGTTATTTTTTCCGTGCCAGGAACAGCGTGCCGAAGAACACCATCGCCGCACACAGCACGATCATCGGGCCGCCTACGACCGCGTTGTAGAAGGACAACAGCAAGCCGAGCACACCCGAAAACAAACCGAAAATCAACGCCAGCACATGATAACTGCGCATCGAACGCGCCACATTGCGCGATGCCGCCGCCGGCAGGATCAGCATCGCATTGATCATCAGCAACCCGACAATGCGGATCGACAGCATCACCACGACCGCCACGACCACCACAAACAGGTTGTCATACACCCATACGGCAATGCCGCGTGTTTTCGCAAGCGTCGGGCTGATGCTCACCGCCAGAAAGCGGTTGAACGCCAAAAGCCATACAGCGACCACCGCAAGCAGTGTGAAGAACAGCATCCACAGGCGGTCGGGCGTTATGTTTAAAATATCGCCGATGAGCAGGCTCTGGTAATTCTGAAAGTTGCCGCCGCGCGACAGCAACACGAGACCGAGCGCCACCCCACAGGAGGAAAACACACCGATGACGGTATCCGCACTGCTGAGCGTCGAATGCCGTACGCGATTCATCAGCAGAGCAAACACCACCGCAAACGCGATCATCGGCAGATCGTAGCTTCCGAAGCCCAGCATCACGCCGATGCCGACACCCGTCAGCGCCGAATGCCCGAGGGCATCCGAGAAAAAGGACATTCCGTTGTTGACGACCATCGTGCCGAGCAACGAAAACAGCGGCATGATCAGCAACACGGCAAACAACGCATTGCGCATAAATTCATACTCAAGAAACGGACGGATCAGATCCATTCTCACTCCGCCCCCTTTCCCGCTTCGAGCGGAAACGCCCGCGCAAAGGGTTCGGTGGCGAACACCGCTGACGGCGTACCGACAGCGGCAACACGGCCGTTTTCCATCAGCACAACGCGGTCCGCGTGCCGACGAACAAAGCCGAGATCGTGGGAGATCAGCACCACGAGCATATCCTGCTCTCGCAGGCGGTCGATCAGGCTGTAAAACGCCTGCAAGCCCTCGTTATCCACGCCCGACACCGGCTCGTCGAGAAGCACCAGGTCGGGATGCTCCCACATCGCGAGCGCCAAAAGCACCCGTTGCAGCTCACCGCCCGACAAGCTTCCGACACGGCTGTCAAACACGCCGTCCGCGCCGAATGTACGCAGATGCGCCTTCAGCGCATCGATCGTCTTTTTGCGACGGGGAAACATCACGGGAAGCCGCGATGTATAGCACAGCATCAGATCACGGACAGTCGCAGGCGAACTGCGGTCAAGACTGACCGCCTGCGGAACATAGCCCGAACGCGGCTTATGCGGCGTCGGAACACCGCCGTGACCGCTGAAGGTGACACTGCCCTTATACGGCAGTTCCCCGATCATCGCTTTCATCAGGGTGGATTTTCCCGCGCCGTTGCGCCCGATGATCGCCGTCAGCTCCCCGCAGTGCGCGTGAAGCTCGACGTTGTCAACAATGCGGCGGCCGCCGAGCTCCACCGTGAGCCCTTTGACCTGCAGACAGTGTAGGCCGCAGGACGCTTTATGTGTTCCGCTCATACTGCCGCCTCCCAAGCCTCGCAAAGTGCCGTCATTGCTTCGATCCAATCGGTTTTGCCGCCGTCTCCCGCCACCGCCGTATCCACGGCAAGTGTCAATGTATCGGCAGGAATCGCCTGTAAATAGCTTTCAGTGCCGTACTGCGCATCACCGAGAATCATCGCGGTCTCTTCCCCTTTGAGGGCATCCTCCGCCGCCTTCAGCGCCGCGGTATCCACCGCCGTATCCTCGCCGATATTCAACGCCGCGACCACCGTCAGATCGAGATCCTCCGCGAGATACGCGAGCGAATCGTGTAAAAGCACGGTTTTGACATCTTTAAAAGGCGCGACCGCCTGTTGCATCCGCGCCCACACGGCGTCGACCTCCTCAAGATATGCCGCCGTATTCGCTTCGTACTGTGCGGCGTGCGCGGGATCGGCCGCCGAAAGGGCCTCGCACAAGCGCTCCACCTGACGGCGGTAGCGCACGGGAGATACCCAGAGATGACCGTTGCCCTCCTCGGCGTGCGCATGGTCGTGCCCGCCGTCGTGGACGTGTCCGCTTTCCAGCAGAGGCTCTCCCTCGGAGAGATCGGCAACCGCCAGCTCCGGCATACTTTCAAGCGTGTTGTGCAGGAACGCCTCCGCCCCCGCAACGTTAAGAACCAGCAGATCCGCCCGTCCGAGCGTACGCCGATCCTCGGCGGTCATCGCGTAGTCGTG
>JAFQMR010000142.1 GCA_017396175.1 Clostridia bacterium | reverse complement strand
GCACGACGGATGCAAGCGGTCGCGTGACCTTTACAAACAGCGGCAGTGAGGGGATTGCGGTCGATATGCCGCTTCCGCTCAAGCTCGGCACCAAGACGACCCCGTCGATGAGCCTGTCGGTGACGGTAAACAAGGGCGGCTGGTATTTCGGCTTGACACAGGCGGGAAGCGGCTACTTTATGATGCGCGATTGCACATCGGGTGATGAGCTGGTGAACGCCTCGACCGCTCCGTATATGACCTCCGACGAACAGCTCCGGATCGATGTCGGTTACTGGTGGACGCCCGAGGAGGCGTACCAGATCGACACCGTGCGTCTCTATCTGAACGCGGATTCCTCCGTCACCGTCAACTACTTCTATTTCGAGTCGACGGCGAACACCGTGACCGATACCACCTATAATATGCGTAAGGGTACGGATACACCGCCTGTGGTCGATCCCGTGGCGGATCCGATCAATCTGAAGCATCCCGCATCGCTTGATATCGTAGACCGCAATAAGGCAGGCTACTACAGCTATCAGAACGGTACGCTGACGGTCTGCTCACAGGATGCGAACGGCTACGAGGTGTCGTTTGCACCGAACGTTTCGTTCAAGCCTGCCGAGCTGAAATACTGGGTGTTCAGTGCGAACGCCGAGGCGGACTTTGACATTGCGCTGACCGTCACGACGGCGGACGGCGACCGTCAGTTCTCGCTGGGTGCGGATTTCTATCCCGAATTCGGCGGCACGGCGGGAGTCGGCTATATCCCTGCCCGCAACGGTTCGGCGGCGCTCGACCTGTACAGCTGTTACACGTGGAATAACATTGTGCCTGCGGACGGCATCAGCGTTGTCAAGGCGGTGACCGTGCGCGTGAAGGGCGAGGGTACGGTGACACTCAACGAGGTACAGCTTGCCGCAAACGACGTGCTGACCGTGTTCACCGATGCGGTGCAAAAGAGCGACAGCAGCCTGCCTGCGCCGCCTCCTCCCGTCGATGTCAACGGCGATGTCAACGGCGACAGCACGGTCTCGACGGTGGATGCCCGTCTGATCATCAGCCACCTGCTCGGCTCGGCGCCGCTGTCCGAGGAAGCACTGCGTCTTGCCGACTATAACGGTGACGGTGTGGTGGCGACATCGGATGTCCGCGATATTCTGACATCCGTGCTTGCCTGATTTGTACAATACGGGAGCTGTCGTGCTTTGACACGGCGGCTCCCGTTTCTTTTTTTAAAAAATTTACAAAATTCCGTGGCTTTTCGCCGATGACCGTGGTATACTGATGTAAAAGGCGGTGAGGAAAGGGTATGCAATATCTGGTCACGTTTCTCGAAGGGGTGATCTCCTTTGTCTCGCCGTGTATGCTGCCGCTTCTTCCCGTCTATGTGTCCTATTTTGCGGGAGGCGCCGACAAACGCCGCAAAACACTGCTGAATGCGGTATTCTTTGTGCTCGGCTTCACGGTCGTGTTTCTCGCGTTGGGACTGTTTTCGGGCACTGTGGGGCGGTTTTTGCGCGACTATGAGACGGCGGTCAATCTCGTTTGCGGTGCGGCGGTCATTCTGTTCGGACTGCATTATCTCGAGTGGATCCGTTTGCCCTTTTTCAAAGAGCGGGACGGTGCCGCACGCGAGGTGACGGGTGTGCTGTCCGCCTTTCTGTTCGGTATGATCTATTCGGTCAGCTTAACACCGTGTGTCGGGGCGTTTCTCGGCTCGGCACTGTTGCTCGCCTCGTCGGCGGGCGGTGCCGTTGAGGGTACACTGCTTCTGCTGATGTATTCGCTCGGACTCGGCATTCCGTTTGTCGTATCGGCACTGCTGCTGGATCGTTTGCGCGGTGTGTTTGCGTGGATCAAGGCGCATTACCGCGTGATCAACACGGTGTGCGGCCTGTTTCTGATCGCGGTCGGCATCGTGATGATGGGCGGCTGGATGAATCGCCTGATGGCGCTCTTTTCGTGAGGATAGTGTATGAAAAAACAAGTGCTTTATATTGCGGCGGTGGTGCTGTTTATTGCGGTGATCGCGGTGGCGGCCGTCGTTTATAACGGGCTGTCGCCCGAGGTGGATCTGCCCGAAGAACCCCCGACAACGGCGGCTTCGGGATCGCCGACCGTGCCGACCTCCGATCGCACGGCGACGGATTTTGCGGTGCAGACAAGGGACGGAAGCACCGTGCGTCTGTCGGAGCATTTCGGCAAGCCGGTCGTGTTGAATTTCTGGGCAACGTGGTGCGGCTATTGCGTTGAGGAGCTTCCCGCATTCGAGGAGATGTATCGCGCTCACGGCGACGAGGTCACCTTTATGATGATCAACGCGACCGACGATCGGCGCGAAACCGTGGAGGCGGTGGAGGCGTTTCTGACGGCAAACGGCTACACCTTCCCTGTGTATTACGACGTGACCGCCGAGGCGGCAAGCGCCTACGGCGCGTATTCGATCCCGCTGACGGTGTTTATCGGCGCGGACGGACAGGTCGCGTACGTGCGGCGAGGGGCGATGAACGCCTCTCAGCTCGCCGTGTATATGGAAAGCTATTTAGGAATATCCTAATGCTGTAATATTTTTCAAAGGAGGACAACCACTATGAAATACGTTTGTGATGTGTGCGGCTACACCTACGATCCCGCGGTCGGTGATCCCGACAACGGCATCGCCCCCGGCACGAGCTTTGAGGAGCTTCCCGAGGATTGGGTTTGCCCGCTGTGCGGCGTCGGTAAGGACATGTTTTCCAAGGCATAAATAAAAGGAGGATCAGACAATGAGCAAGTACGCAGGTACGCAGACCGAAAAAAATCTGATGGCGGCGTTTTCGGGTGAATCCGAGGCGCGCAACAAGTACACCTATTTCGCTTCCGTTGCGAAGAAGCAGGGCTTCGAGCAGATCGCGGCGCTGTTTCTGAAGACGGCGGACAACGAAAAAGAGCACGCGAAGCTGTGGTTCAAGGAGCTCGACGGTCTCGGTGACACCGCCGCGAATCTCGCGTCGGCGGCGGCGGGCGAAAACTACGAATGGACGGATATGTATGCGGGCTTTGCCGAGACGGCGGACAAGGAAGGCTTCCCCGAGCTGGCGGCAAAATTCCGTATGGTCGCGGCGATCGAGAAGCATCACGAGGAGCGCTACCGCGCCCTGCTGAAGAACGTGGAAACCGCGCAGGTCTTCGAGAGGAGCGAGGTAAAGGTGTGGGAATGCCGCAACTGCGGCCACATCGTGGTCGGCACCAAGGCTCCTGCGGTCTGCCCGACCTGCAACCATCCGCAGAGCTATTTCGAGCTCCACGCGGAGAATTATTGATCGGTCATATAAAAACGGGATGCACATCGCGTGCATCCCGTTTTTCATACGGTGCGCCGATACAAAACGGATACATACCGCGTGTAGGATAACATAGACGGAGGGATGGCTTATGAACCGAATACTGATCGTGGACGATGAACCGTCGATCACCGCGATGATCTGCCTGTGCCTGCAAAAGCACGGATACGGCTGTGTCTGTGTGAATGACGGTATGACGGCGGCACGGTTGATCGAGGAACAGCATTTTGATCTGGCGTTACTGGATGTGATGCTCCCCGATATCGAAGGTCCCGAGCTGCTTGCGTATATGAAGCAGTACGATATTCCCGTCATCTTTGTGACGGCGAAGATCGCTCTTGCGGATCGGGTGCGCGGCTTGCGCCTCGGGGCGGAGGACTACATCGTCAAGCCGTTTGAACTGGAGGAGCTCCTCGCAAGGGTGGAGGCAGTCTTGCGGCGCTATCATAAAACCGAGGATTGCCTGACGGCGGGGGAGATGGTGCTTCATATCCGCTCCCGTACGGTCGTGCGACACGGCGAAACGATCACGCTTCCGAAAAAGGAGTATGATCTGCTCGTGTATCTGGTGCGCAATCCGCACGTGGCGCTGTACCGCGAATCGATCTTTGAGCAGGTGTGGCAGGAGCCGTATATGGGCAATACGCGTACGGTGGATCTGCATATGGCGCGGCTGAAAAAACGGCTGGATCTCGGAGAGGCCGTGGAGGCGCTGTATAAGATCGGTTACCGCTTTTATCCGGAGAGAGTTGTATGAGTGTGGCATGGAAATTTTTTGTGGTGGCGTACAGCCTCGTTCTGCTTGCAACGGGGATCGGCGGAATGGTGCTGGTACAGCAGGTGAACGAGACATTGTGGAATACGCGTGTCGAACAGGTCGAGCGTGCCCAGGGCTACGCACTCGACACCTTCTGCGCGTATGCCGAATTGCTCCCGGGGACGATGACCGCCGCGCAGAAGCGGCACATCGGCAACCAGATCCGTACGTCGCTGGATGCCGCTGTGGATACCGTGGAGATCGAACGGAGCAACGACGGCGAAGCGGATGACGGTGAGGGAACGGTGTCCTTCGAAGAACAGGACGGTGCACTGCGGATGCGGATCGACTGCTGTGTGGCGGTGCACACAGAGGCGTATATATTGCGGCTGTATGCGGATTTCAGCGACCTGCGGGCACAGGGACGGACGCTCTGGCAAAGCTACAGCATCACGGTGCTGGGATTAAGCGTGATCAGCGGCTTACTGATCTTCTGGGTGAGCAAAAGCGTGACGCGGCCGCTGAAGGTGCTGTCGCGCTCGGCGCAGCAAATTGCCGAGGGGGAATATGCGGTTCGCGCTGCAGTGAAAAGTCGGGATAAGGAGATATCTGAGCTGTCGGCGAGCTTCAATCATATGGCGGCAACGGTGTCCGAAACGATCCGCGCTATTACGGAGGAGGCGGAGCGGCGGGAACGCTTTACGGCGGACTTTGCTCACGAAATGAAAACACCGATGACCGCGATCCTCGGGTATGCACAGCTGCTGGAGCGGTATGACCTGAGCGAGGAGGAGCGGCGTGCGGCGGTCGCGACCATCCGTCGGGAGGGCACAAGGTTGGAAAAGCTGTCTCTGCAGATGCTTGCGTGGAGCACGCCGCAGGACGAGGCGGCTCTTGTGCCCGTGTCGCTGGAGGCGGTGAGCTCCTCGCTCAGAGAGACGCTTACGGTGCTGTCGGAGCGTTACGGGACACCGTTTGAGCTGGCACTCGGGACGGAGACGGTGATGGCGGAGGAGGTGTCGCTCCTTTCGCTGCTGTACAATCTGGCAGATAACGCGTTCAAGGCATCGCAGGGAGATACGGTGCGTATCGACAGCACCGACGGCGGCGATCATATCACCGTGTCGGTGCGGGATCGCGGTTGCGGCATTGCGGCAGAGCATATGGACAAGCTGACCGAGCCGTTTTTCCGTGCAGACCGTTCGCGCTCCCGCGCGCAAGGCGGTACGGGATTGGGACTTTCGATCTGCCGCCGTATTGCGCAGCGCCACGGAACCGCCCTGCGGTTTGACAGCCTTGAGGGTGTCGGAACGGTCGTGTCGTTTGATCTTCGGAAGGGTGGTGAGGCGGATGCGTAAGCTGTTGGCGGTCGGAGCGGTGATTTGTCTGATGCTGTTGACGGCGGCGGTGGTCGCGTTACCGCTGTATGCTTATGAGCTTCAGCTTCGGGATACGGTGTCCTCCACGCGCCCGTGGCACTATGACGGGTATCAGGCGACACTGATGACACCGCGCGAGCTGGTGGACGCGTTTCAGACGGGCGGTGTCGGCTTTGGACAGAACCCGTCGGCAGAGAGTGTCACGGCAGAGGAGGCGTATCGGATCGTCGCACGTTTGGCGGCGGATACACCGCATCTGAAGGAGTCGCTGATGCCGCTCCTTTCGGACAGCACGGTGGCGGATGTGTTCGACTGCGGGCGGCAGATCGGCATGACGATCAAGGACGGACAGCCGATCGTCGTCAGCATCCTGATGGTGGCATGGCGAGTGGATGACGAGCAGTCGGTCGAGCTGGGATTTGAGGAAAAGACCGGTACGGTGCTGTGGATGATGTACACTAATAGTAACGGCATATATGATACGGCCAAAGTCCTGGCATCGCAAGCGGCGCGATATTATGAAGAATGCATCGGGGTGTCTCCCGAACGGTATATAGTGGAGATGTATACCATTGAGAACGCCGTGCAGATGTATGCCGCGGCACTGCGGTAGAATTTACAAAGACGGTACAGTTTCGTGCCGTGATCGATACAAGCCCCCTGTACACTGAGATCCGTGAACAGGGGGCTTGGTGTATGAAAAAGAG
>JAFQMR010000141.1 GCA_017396175.1 Clostridia bacterium | reverse complement strand
CGGTCGGTCGCCCCCGCCATCGGGGCGAGAGCGGCGTGTCCTTGCAGTTCCAGATCGTGAAGTTTCATAAAATACAGACTCCGTTTCGTAAAAAAAGCGGCAAACGCCGCTTTCGGTTAATCGGTTGGATCCTCGGTGAATTCCAAAATATCGGCGGGCTGGCACTGAAGCTCGCGACAGATGGCATTGAGGGTGGAAAACCGCACCGCTTTGGCGCGGTTGTTTTTCAGGATGGAGAGGTTCGCAAGCGAAATGCCGACACGGTCGGACAGCTCTGTCAGGCCGATTTTGCGCTTTGCCATCATCACATCCAGATTGACAATGATTGCCACAGCGTCCTCTCCTTTCCGATGCGTTTAGTAAAACATCAAATGGTCATGTCGTTTTCCTGCTTATATTCGATCGCCTGCAAAAACAATTCGCCGAAAATGAGCAGGAGCAGTCCCGTCAGCAAAAAGATCAGCAAAATCAGCGCGACGGAAAACTTCGTCATACCGCAGAACAGCATCACGGCGTAAAACGCCGCCAAAAGAAGCGATTCCACGCCCATCGTACGCAGGCGGCGCACCGTATTATCCGAAAAAATGGTACCGCGGTTCGCGTTGCGGAGAATGCCGCGCAGCTCCCACTGCAACAGCAGGGCAAAGCCGCTCGACACCATCAGCGTCACGAGGTAGCGCGGTCGCCAGAAGTCCTCGTTCTGATTGAACTGCATCATCCAGTCGATGATCCACGGCAGGGCAACAATGATGATCACCGTCGCGAGCATCAGCACCCAGACGGCCATTTCCAATACGCCCGAAAGGCGTTTTTTTCCGACCAGCTTCATATACAAAAAGCTCCTTGCGTATCAAAGGGTTTTCAACAACGAGACAACGGCCAGGCGCTGACGCTCGTTGAGGTGGCGGAAGTATTCCATCAGCTGCAGCTCCTCGGCGGTTGCCTGCGGTTGCGTCACGTTGGCAAGCTTCGGGGTATCGGTGCGCCCCATCAGATAATCCATGCTGACGTTGAAAATATCCGCGAGCGTGCACAGCGTCATCACGCCCGGCATAGAGTTGCCGATTTCGTAGCAGGTGTAGGTGGAGCGGTCGATATCAAGCATTTTGGCGACCTTCTCCTGCGTCAGGTGATGCGCCTTTCGCAAGGCAACCAATCGTGTACCGAATAATGTGCGTTCCATAGGGATAACGCCTCCTTTCGACGGCTGAGCCGCCTCTGTTTCCAGTATAACAGACTTTGCGGCGGATGTCTAGCAGTTTTCACATAGTCCGAAAAAAGTGAAACAAGTTCACAGCAACGTCAGGATCTCCGACACCGTCGACAGCGACGGGATCGCGGGGTGGTCGCAGGACGGCAGACGGGTGTGCAGGAAGATCGCCTGCATCCCTGCAGTAAGCGCGCCGTCAATGTCGTTTTGCGGGTGATCGCCGACAAAGACACATTGCGACGGGGCGAGACCGAGTCGGGCGGCGGCTCGTAAAAACAGCTCCGTATCCGGCTTGGCGACCGCTTCCTCCGTTGAGACGGCGACCGTATCGAGCAGAGGACGCAGTCCCGAGACGTCGAGCTTGCGGTGCTGCTGGACAAGCGGGCCGTTTGTTACAATGCCGAGAAGATAGCCTTTGGCACGCAGTGCTTCGAGGGTGTCACGGGCACCGTCGAACAGCTGAACGTAGGTGGGGAAGATACGTTGGTATTCTTTAAAGAGCACCTCGGCGGGCGGCGGGGCGGTTACCCCGACGGCCTTGGGCATCTCGGTAAAAAAGCGAATATAGTCGACATAGCCGCTGTTGTTGAGGGCCTTGATGACGCGAAGGGCGTCATCGAACGCCTCTCCCGTCAGGTGAGGGGCATAGGTTGACAGAAAATACACGGCGTAGCGGTGAAACGCGGCGGGGCGGTTCTGAAGCGTGTCGTCAAAATCGAACAGCACGGCACGGCGGCCGTTGTCCCGCCGACGGCGGGCTTCCTCGCGGTCGGCAAGAAGCTGTTCCTTCAGGGCGTCGACCGACGGAAAACGGCGCTCCTCCCGCAAAAAGCCGGTCAGCACAACAGAGAGCGCACGATCGTACAGGTCGCCGTCATAGCCCTCCACCCACGTTTCACACAGCGGCGCGTCGGCACCGACGGTCGGGCGGACACCGATGTTGGTGATGCCGTAATAGGTCGTGCCGTCGATGACGACCGTCGACGTATAGACACCGAAGCGGGGCTTCACAAAACGGGCGGGAAGCGGTTGATTAACGGTCGGGAAATCAAGCGTGCGACCGAGCGCCTGCCCGTGCATCACGGGCGTATCGACGGCAAAGGGGTGGCCGAGCAAGCGGGTGGCCTCCCGCACCTCGCCCGTTTCGATCAGGCGGCGGATGCGCCGAGAGCTGATCGGTTCCGTGCCGTCGCAGAGCGGTGCGGATACAGACAGCGCGATGCCTGCGCGATCGCACAGGGAACGAAGAAGCGCTGTGTCTCCGCGTCCGTCCTTGCCGAAGCGGAAATCCTCCCCGCAACAAACCAGCGTCGCGGACAGACGCGCTACAAGCACCTTGTCGACAAAGTCCTCGGGCGACAGCTCGCGCACGGCATCAAAATCCATCTGCAGCCATTCGTCGAGGCCCAGCACCTCGAACAGGTGCGCGGTTTGCGCCTCCGAGCAAAGGGCGGCGGCATCGGGCTTCAGGGCGGCCGCCTTATCGCCGAAGGTCAGCGCACAGGCACGCAGGCCCTTGTGGCCGACGGTGGCGGACAGCACGCGACGGTGACCGAGATGGACACCGTCAAACAAACCGAGGGCGACCGCGCGCGGAGCGGCTTCAAGACGCGGCTCGTCGATCGGAAGAGCGTATGTACGCACGGACGACACCTCCTTTGTAGAGTCAGGGTTATAAAAACAGCTTGGCGACGGCAAGCTCCCCGTCGTTCGGACGGCCGAGTCCGAGAAACCGTCCGTCGGGCGCGTAAACGCGCGTCAGCCCGTCGATCGGGGAAGTCAGGCGGCTGAGCATCAGTCCGCCGCCGTTTTGAAAGCGGGTGGCCTGCGGGGCGGTGACGGTGACGGCGGGATAGCACGCCAGCACGCGGTCGGTCGGAAGCAGAAGGCGTTCGACGTGTCCGTCGGCGGCACGGCTGAAAAGCTCGTCAAGCGTCAGGCAATCGTCGAGCGAAAACCCGACCGCCTCCGTGCGGCGAAGCCCGCTCATCACGGCACCGCAACCGAGTGCCCGCCCGAGATCCGAGCCGATCACCCGCATATAGGTGCCCTTGGAGCAGGCGCAGTCGAGTACCGCCGTGCGTCCGTCAAAGGACAGCAGGTCAAGACGGTGAACGGTGACGGGGCGTGCCTCGCGTTCGATCTCGATGCCCTGCCGTGCCAGCTCGTAAAGCCGCACGCCGTCCTTTTTCAGAGCGGACACCATCGGCGGCACCTGCAAAATGTCGCCGCGAAAGGCGGGAAGCGCGTCGAGCAGGGCGCTTTCGGAGGGAAGGGGCGCCCCCGTTTCCCGTACCGTGCCCCAGATATCGTCGGTATCGCTTTCCAGCCCGAACGTCAGGGTGACGGTATAACGCTTGTCGTGGGACGGGAGAAAATCAAGAACGCGGGTGGCGTTGCCGCAAAGGACGGGAAGCACACCCGTCGCCATCGGATCGAGTGTGCCGGTATGTCCTGTTTTTTTGATGCCGAGTGCGCGGCGCACGCGGGCGCAGGCGACAAACGAGGTCATCTCCTGCGGCTTATCGATGCATAGGATGCCGTTCATGCGGCGTCCTCCTTTAATCTGAGTATAGCGGCGGATCAGCGGATCTGCCCGTTGCCGTACACGATGTATTTCACCGAGGTCAGCTCGGTCAGTCCCATCGGGCCGCGTGCGTGCAGCTTCTGGGTGGAGATGCCGATCTCGGCGCCCATCCCGAATTCGCCGCCGTCCGTAAAGCGGGTGGAGGCGTTGACGTACACCGCCGCCGCATCCACCTTGGCCGTAAAGGCTTCGGCGGCTTCAAAGCTGTCGGTGAGGATGCATTCGCTGTGGCCGGTGCCGTAGCGCGCGATGTGCGCCACCGCGTCGTCGAGCGAGTCGACCGTCTTCACCGCCATAATGTAATCGCCGTATTCGGTCGCAAAATCCTCTTCGGTGGCGGGGATGGCTCCCTCGCAGAAGGGCAGGGAGCGCTCACAGCAGCGAAGCGATACGCCGGCCTCCTTGAGCGCCTTCGCCAGAAGCGGGAGCGCTTTGTCGGCAACGTCGCGGTGCACCAGCAGTGTCTCGGCGGCGTTGCATACCGACGGACGGGAGGCCTTCGCGTTGACAACGACCGAGGCGGCCATCGTCAGATCGGCGGCCGCATCCACATAGACGTGGCAGTTGCCGACGCCTGTCTGGATCACGGGGACGGTCGCGTTTTCCACGACCGAGCGGATCAGCCCCGCCCCGCCGCGCGGGATCAGCACGTCGATATACGCGTTCAGCTTCATCATACGGGCGGCGGTTTCGCGGTCGGTCTGTTCAAGCAGAGCAACGGCGTTCTCGGGAAGTCCCGCACGGCAAAGGCCCTTGCGGATGGAGGATGCCACCGCCGTGTTGGAGCGGAGCGCCTCCTTGCCGCCGCGCAGGATGACGGCGTTGCCCGATTTTAAGCAAAGAGCGGCGGCGTCCGACGTGACGTTCGGGCGCGCCTCATAGATGATGCCTACGACGCCGAGCGGCACGCGGGTTTTCTGGATACGCAGGCCGTTCGGGCGGCGGTAACCGCTGAGGATCTCGCCGACGGGATCGGCGAGTGCCGCTACCTCACGCACGCCCGCCGCCATCCCTTCGATACGGGCGGCCGTCAGCGTCAGGCGATCGATCAGCGAGTCGCGCATCCCGTGTTCGCGGGCGGCGGCAATATCCTCGGCGTTCGCCTCAAGGATCGCCGAGGTGTCTTCGATCAGCGAGGCGGCGATCGCCTCAAGTGCCGCGTTCTTTTGCGCGGTGGAGGCGGTACGGAGAACGGCGGCGGCCTCCTTGGCACGCTCGCCGAGTTGCGTTAAGATCATAGGTCGACAGCTCCTTTTTTATCAGGTATCGTCACGCACAAACAGCGTGCCGCAGGGTTTGCCTTCGATGACGTCGTACAGGCGGGACGGGTGTGAGCCGTCCATCACGATGGTGGGGATGGACGCGTCCATCGCGATCTGTGCGGCGTGGAGCTTTGTCAGCATACCGCCCGTGCCGCGGTTGGAGCCGGCACCGCCCGCAAGCGAGAGAAGCTCCTCGTCGATCGCCGTGACGCGGTCGATGCGCTTGGCGTCGGGGTGCTTGCGGGGATCGGCGGTGTAAAGGCCGTCGATGTCGGTCAGCAGTACAAGTCCGTCTGCCTTGACGAGCACCGCCACCATCGCCGACAGCGTATCGTTGTCGCCGAATTCGATCTCCTCGGTGGAAACGGTGTCGTTTTCGTTGATGATCGGCAGAGCGCGGTAACCGAGCAGGCAGTCGAGCGTATTGATGATGTTCTGGCGGCGTACGGGATCCTCCACGCCGTCGCGGGTGAGAAGCACCTGTGCGGTGACGTGCCCGTATTCGGCAAATTCCTTGTCGTACATATACATCAGCGCGCATTGGCCGACCGCGGCGGCGGCCTGTTTGCCGCCGAGGGTTTGCGGCCGCTCGGAGAGACCGAGCTCCCCGACGCCGACGCCGACCGCGCCCGACGATACGAGCACGATCTCAATGCCCGCGTTTTTCAGGTCGGACAGCACCTTGACGAGCTCGTCGATGCGGCGCAGGTTCAGGTGGCCGCTCGAGTGTGTCAGCGTGGAGGTGCCGACCTTCACGACAAGACGCTTGCATTCGGTAAACGATGCCATAGTCTGTTCATCGTCCTTTCTTTAAAGAAAAACGGGAGATGCTCCTTAAAAAGGAGCCCTCCCGTTCTATGTGTAGCGTTCAGGCGGCGGCATCGAGAGCGATGACCGCCGGCGGGAGTGTGGTGGTGGTTTCCGTGGGCTCCGTTGCCGTGGTTTCGGGCGGTGCCTCGGTGGGATCGTCCGGCGGGAGTGTCGTCTCGTCGGGGTTCAGCGTCGTTTCGGTGATCTCCGAAACGGTGGTGGTGGTCACGGCGGCGGTCGTGGTCGTCGTGGTCGCCTTGGTGGTAGAGGTCGTCGTGGTGGCCGTTGTGGTGGTCGGCTTCTCGCCGTAGCTCACGCCGCCCAGCGAGTTGACGGTATAGGGCACGTGTCCGGGCTTATAATAGCCCCATTTCCCCGAGGGGGTGGGCTTGCCGTCCGCACCGGGCGTGCCGCCGGCGTTATCGGTGACGACACCGCTTGAGGGATCGTAGTAGTGGCCTTCGACGGGAGCCCAGTCGGGGAACGACGCGGCGGGCAGATCCTTATGGAGCGCCAGCATCGCCTTGCTCCAGAGCTGCTTGGCGACCGAGCCCTGATAGACGGTCATTTCGCTGTTGCTGTCGTAGCCCATCCACAGCGCACCGACATAATAGGGGGTGCCGCCCGCAAAGTAGGAGTCGCGGTTGCCGTCGGTGGTACCCGTTTTTGCAAACACCTGCGTATACGGCCATTGCCACGAAATGTCGTAGCCGGTACCGTTGAGCACCACGCGCTGGAGCAGCTTGTTCATAATGACGGCGGTATCGGCGGAGATCGCCTGTTCCTTTTCGGGGACGTGCTGGAGAAGCACCTGGCCGTCCAGCTCCACCTTATGGTAGGTGTGCGGCGAGTTGTAGTAGCCGCCGTTACCGAAGATCTGGTAGCCTGCCGCCATCTCGCGGGCGGTCACGCCGTAGCTGAAGCCGCCCAACGCCAACGGCGCATAGTTGCGGTCGGATTCCTCAAGCGAGGTGAAGTGCAACGTTTTTGTCAGGAAGTCGTAGCCGACGTCGATTCCCATCTGCTCGAGAATGCGTACGGGCACCGTGTTGTGGGATTGCTGGATCGCGTACTGTACCGTCTGCCAGCCGAGGTCCATCGGCGGCATACCGTAGTTCGGCGGCCACAGCGTGCCGTCGGCAAGCATGATGGGCGCATCGCGCACGATGGTGGAGTAGTTGATGAGATCGCGCTCGAGAGCGGGCGCGTACACCCCCAGCGGCTTGATGGACGAACCGGGCTGACGGCGGGACTGTGTCGAGCGGTTCTGGACGCGGTTGGCATCCTTTTCACCGCGACCGCCGACGGTCGCCACCACACGTCCCTCATAGTCCATAATAAAGATACAGGCATTGGGCTGTTCGGTGTCGCCTTCGATGTCGGGGAAGTTCGAGGGATCCTCAAACACCGCCTCGACCGCCGCCTGCTTTTGGACATCCTCGTAGGAATAGATGCGCAGGCCGCCGAAGAACACCAGCTGTTCGGCGTAGGTGTAGCTGTAGCCGTAGGTCTCCATCAGGTCGTCGATCACGTCCTCGATGAGCAGGTCAACGTAGTAGTCCTGCACCTCGATATAGCGGGCGTTGCTCTTGTAGTGGAGCTCTTCGCCGTACGCCTGACGGTACTCGTCCTCGGAGATCATTTTCAACTCGTACATCTTCGAGAGAATGATCTCCTGGCGTTGCTTCGCGTGGTCGGGGTAATCGTAGGGATCGTAATAGCCTGGCAGGTTCGTGATGCCCGCGATCAGCGCGCACTCCGCGAGCGAGAGGTCGCGCACGTCCTTGCCGAAGTAATAGTTCGCCGCCGCGCCGACACCGACAACGCCGTCGGACAACGGCAGAATATTCAGATACGCTTCGAGGATCTGTTCCTTCGAGTAGTAATCCCGTTCCATCTCAAGGGCGCGGAAAATCTCGCGGATCTTTCGCTCGATGGTGGTATCGTTGTCGCCGCTGACCACCTTGATGAGCTGTTGGGTGATGGACGAGCCGCCGAAGGAGCCGTTGCCGAGCACCGTTTCCAGCACGGCGGCCGCGGTACGCTTCCAGTCGACGCCCTCGTGCACCCAGAAGCGTTCGTCCTCAATGGCGACGACGGCGTCCTTCAGGTAGCCGGGGATCTCCTCGTAGTCGGTCCAGATGCGGTTGATGCCTTCGAGGCGCTGGCTTTCCACCCAGGTACCGTTCGCATCCTGGGTGTAGATGATGCTGGTGCCGTTGTCGGTGATCTGCGAGAGATCGGGGATCTCCTGCGACTGCGAGAACGTGTTGAACACGTAGATCATCAACACCACGCCGAACACACAGCCTGTGATGACGGCGATGAGCAGAATGGTCAGCAGGATCTTCAGGATCACCGCAAGAACCTTGCCGGTGATCTTCATACCCTTCGAGTTGAAAAAGGCTTGTACAGCCTGCAGGCCGTTGGTATCGGAACGGTCTTTGGGTGCTTTTGCGGAATCGTTCATAAATCCGTCCCTCCGTTCAAAGAGAGTGTATCGTGTCACCCGCCGTAAGGCGGATGCATATAGGACAGTATACCAGACTAATAGTAGCGTATTTTGACGGAAATGTCAATCGTATCCAAAAGAATTCACAAAGCGGGCGGGCGTATAAATCCCGCCGTCAAGGCGGACACTACAGGAAAAGGGGGCGTTGCGTATGAAAGGTTGGATGCTGTGGGCCGTGACGGCGGTGATGGTGACGGCGGCCGTCACAGGGGCGCTTCTGACCGCCACACCGCGGCCTGCCGCCACAGAGCCTACAGAGGTATATCGCGTTGTCCGCGAATGGGACGGACGGGTGGCGGTATTTTTGCCGCAGGGTAACACACCCGAGGCGGTTTACGATACGTGGGTATCGTCTTTGCCCGAGGCGGATCGGGAGCGGCTTTGCGAGGGAGTTGCCGTGTACAGCCACTCGGCGCTTCGGGAGGTGCTGGAGGATTATACCTCCTGACCGCGGGCGGCGGCCTTTTCAAGGAAGCGGTCACTCTTGACCGAGACACGCTCGTGCGTGCCGCGACCGATCTCACCCGCATCGTCAAACGCCGCAACCGCAAACACAAAGCGCCGTCCGTCGGTTTCAACCAGGGTGGCTTCGGCGGTGACGGTGCGCCCCGCCGCGGTGGGGGCGGTGTGGGCAATGTGCAGTGCCGTGCCGACGGTGGTGATGCCGTCGGCGAGATGCGGGCAGAGCAGGGCGGCGGCCGCCTGTTCCATCAGCGCGACCATACGCGGGGTAGCCAGAACGGGCAGATCCCCGCTTTTGACGGTCACGGCGAGATCCGCCGTACCGACGGTAATCGACTCGCGGTGCGAGGTGTTGACGAGTGCTTGCAGTTCCATAAAAACAGCTCCTTTAAACGGGTTACAGAATCGAATCGATAAGGGTGGCCAGTCCGTAGATCACGGGTTGGTGGAACAGATAGATCCACAGGCTGTACCGTCCCATAAACGCGAGCGGGCGAATGTGAAGCTGTTTCGCGCATTTCGGAAGAGACTGCTTCCAATTGCCGAGGAACGTACCCGCAAGAAAGCAGAAAAACCACGGAAACAGCGGAAAAAGATCGGTGGTATACAGCGTGCTCATGCCGAAGGGGAGCAGGAAGTCGACCTGTTGCCACGCGATCGGCCAGTACACCGCAAACGGCGGGATACCGAAATAGCCGCCGTTGTAGTAGGGCACGCCCCACGTCAGCGCAAACAGTGCCGCCGACAGCAGGACACCGAGCCACGTCGGGATGCGGTTGAGCGCTTTGCGCAACAGAGCAAACAGCAGAATACACGCGGCAAGGCAATGCAAAATGCCGAACCAGATCATTTGCGACGGCATCACAAACCACAAAAATACCGACAGCGCCACCGCCACGGCGGCAAGAAGCAAGCCGCGCTTGAGGTTGTTTTTGGACAGGCGGCAGGAAAAGCCGCTCAGCAGGATAAAGATGCCCGCGAACAGCGGTTCGACCGGGCGGAAAATGTTAAACAGATCGGCGGCAAGGCTCAGCCCGAACGAGGTCGCCAACGTATAGAACGCGTGGTATACGACCATCAGCAGAATACAAAAGCCGCGGATCTCATCGAGAAGGTGATAACGGGAACGGGTTGCGGCCATGGCGGCCACCTCCTTTTCGGGAATGTCAGGATGCGGGGTATACAAAGCGGGCGGTCAGCCCGAGAAGCGGTTCGCCGATCGTGACGGTCATACGAAGGCCTTCGGGTACATATTCCTCGTACTCGACGGCGCCCTCCTTGCGACAGCGCTCGGCGAGGGCCCCTTCGGAAAACGGGAACAACAGCTCGACGCGCTTGCGGTCGGGCGGTAACGCCTCCGCAATGCCGCAAAGCAGCTCGTCGAGCCCCCAGCTTTTCAGGGCGCTGATGTAAAAGGTCTGTCCGACGGGCGGGTGCGGGGTGTCCTCGACCGTGTCCCATTTGTTGAGCACCGACAGGATCGGTCGTTCCCCGCAGCCGAGCTCCGCAAGCAGCTTGCGGGAGACGTCGAGATGCTCCTCCGCTTCGGGGTTGCCTGCGTCGCAGAGGTTGAGGATCACATCCGCCTCCACCGCTTCCTCGAGGGTGGAGCGGAACGCGTTGACAAGGTGGTGAGGCAGGCGGCGCACAAAGCCGACCGTGTCGATGAACAGCACCGTGCGTCCGTCGGGCAGCTTTAACCCGCGGGCGGTGGTATCGAGCGTGGCAAACAGGCGGTCCTCGGCGAGTACCCCCGCGTCGGTCAGGCGGTTCAGAAGGGTGGATTTGCCCGCGTTCGTGTAGCCGACGAGCGCGACGGTTTTCATGCCCTCCTTGCGACGACGGGCGCGCAGTCCGTCACGGTGGCGCTTGACGTCCTCCAGCTGTTCCTTGATCGCGGCGATACGCCGACGGATGTGACGGCGGTCGGATTCGAGCTTGGTCTCACCCGGGCCGCGCGTACCGATGCCGCCGCCGAGTCGCGACAGCACCGCGCCCTGTCCCGTCAGACGCGGCAGACGGGATTGAAGCTGGGCGAGCTCTACCTGTAAGCGGCCCTCCGCCGAGCGGGCACGGGACGCGAAAATGTCGAGGATCAGCATCGTGCGGTCAACCACGCGACAGGGCATCGCATCCTCCAAATTGCGTTGCTGGGTGGGGGACAGCTCGCAGTCAAAGATGACGAGGTCGGCCTCCTGCACGCGACAAAGCTCCGCAAGCTCTTCGGTGCGGCCCGGGCCGAGATAGGTCGCCTTGGTCGGGGCTTCCCGCCGCTGAATGAGTACGGCGACGGTATCGGCTCCCGCCGTGTCGGCAAGCTCCTTCAGCTCATCGATGGCGCTGTCCATATCGTAGTCGCCCGCATCGAGTGCGGCAAGGATCGCCCGTTCGCGGCGTTCCTCTTCGACAATGGTGTGAAGCTGTGACATATACATCGTCCTTTCGGGGCGGATCATTCCTTCGCGTCGTACCAGGTGATGCCGCTGTGGACATCCGCGTCGAGGTTGACGGCGAGAGAGACGGCCGCTTCCATTTCCTCCTTGAGAAGTGCCTTGACCGCCGCTTCCTCGTGAAGCGGGGCTTCGACCATCAATTCGTCGTGCACCTGCAGGATCAGCCGTGCCTGCAGGCCGTCACGCGCGAGACGGTCGTATACCCGCACCATCGCGATCTTGATGATGTCGGCGGCGGTGCCTTGGATGGGCATATTGCGTGCGACGCGCTCGCCGAAGCCGCGCATCATGGCGTTGCCTGCGCGAAGCTCGGGAAGCGGGCGACGGCGGCCGAACAGCGTTTCGGCATAGCCGCAGTCGCGGGCACGATCGATCAGCCGATCCATAAACGCGGCCACCCCGCCGTAGTGGGAGAGATAGCCGTCGATATAGGCTTTGGCTTCCTTAAACGATACGCCGAGGTCCTCGGACAGCGAATGCGCGCCGATGCCGTAGACGATACCGAAGTTGACCGCCTTGGCGCGGGAGCGCATCAGCGGCGACACCAGCTCGAGCGGCACGCCGAACACCTGAGAGGCGGTGATGCGGTGGATGTCCTCGCCGCTGTTGAAGCCGTCGATCATCGTGCGATCCTCCGCCATACACGCGAGGACGCGCAGCTCGATCTGCGAATAGTCCGCGTCGACCAGCACACAGCCGTCCGCCGCTTTGAGAAAACGGCGCAGCTCGCGTCCTTCCGCCGTGCGGACGGGGATATTCTGAAGGTTCGGATCGGCGGAGCTGATCCGTCCCGTACGGGTTTCGGTCTGATTGAAGGTGGAGCGGATGCGCCCGTCCGCGCCGATCGCGGCGGCGAGTCCGTCGCAGTAGGTGGATTTCAGCTTGGCCAGCGTGCGGTAGCGCAGAAGTCCGTCCACGGCGGGGTGCACCTCGCGGAGCTTCTCAAGCACATCGGCGCTTGTCGACCAGCCGCTTTTGGTTTTTTTGCCGTGCGGCAGTGCAAGATCCTCAAACAGCGCTTTGGCGAGCTGTTTCGGGGAGTGGAGATTGAATTCGTAGCCGACGGCGTCCCATACCTCCTGCTGGAGGCGGTCGATCTGTGTCTGCAGTGTCTCGCCGTAGGCGAGAAGTCCCTCGCGGTCGGCGCAGACGCCGCGACATTCCATATCGGCGAGCACCAGCGACAGCGGCATCTCGACGGTGGACAGAAGCTGTCCCTGCGAATCCTTTTCGATCGCCGCCGTCAGCGTATCCGCCAACGCGGGGAAGCGGCAGGCGGGGGTATCCGTCTCGCCGACAATGCCGTATTCGGTCAACAGACGAGGAAGGGAATAGTCCGAGGACAGCGGGTTTAAGAGATACGCGGCAAGGGCGGTATCCATCACAAAGCCCTGCGGCTGAGCACCGCCGCTGAGCATCGCTTTATACAGCGCTTTGCCGTCGTGGGTGCGCTTCGGAACGGCGGGATCGGTCAGCAGGGCGAGAGCCTCCGCGGTCAGCGCCGTGTCGGCGTACCTTCCGCCGCGCAGAAGCGTGAGCGCGGTGCCGTCCCACAGCACGTCCAGCGTGCCGTCGGCGGCGTAAACGGTTGGAATATCGGCCGGTTCATAGGCCGCACAGCACGGTTGTGCAGGGGCGGGGGCGGTGACCGCCTGCAGCTCGAGCTTGTCGAGCATCTTAAAAAATTCCAGCGACGTGAGGAGGCGGGAGAGCGGCTCCTTTTGCATCGGTTGCAGGAGGTAGCGGTCGGGGGCCGTTTCCATCGGCACATCGCGGCAGATGGTGCCGAGTGTGCGGCTGAGGTAGGCGGACTCCTTGCCGTCGAGCAGCTTTTGCTTTAAGGCCGGACGAAGCGCGCTTTCCTCAAGCTGTTCGTACAGCGCGTCCAGCGTGCCGAATTCCTGCAGGAGCGATAACGCCGTTTTTTCGCCGACGCCGGGGACGCCGGGGATCTTGTCCGAGGCATCGCCCATCAGCGCCTTGAGATCGATCAGCCGCTCGGGGGGGAGTCCGTATTTTTCGCGGATCGCCGCCGTGTCCATCTGCGCGGTGTCGGGCTGTCCCGCCTTTGTCGAGGCGAGCAGGACGGTGACGCCGTCGCCGACCAGCTGCAGGGAATCACGGTCACCCGTTGCCAGGTAGCAGGGAAGCCCCGCTTCGACGGCCGCCTTGGATAGCGTGCCGAGGATGTCGTCGGCTTCGAAGCCCTCCTGCTCGACGACCGAAACGCCCAGAAGCGGGAGAAGCTCCTTGATGACGGGGAGCTGTTCGCGAAGCTCGTCGGGCATATGGCGGCGTCCCGCCTTGTAGTCCGCGTACAGCTTGTGACGGAAGGTGGGGGCTTGGAGATCAAACGCCGCCGCCGCGTGGGTGGCACCCGTCAGCTCCGCCAAACGGAAATAGATATTGAGAAACCCGAAAATCGCGTTGGTGTAGCGTCCGTCCTTGGTGGTGAGCGCCTTCACACCGTAAAACGCGCGATTCAGGATGCTGTTGCCGTCGAGAATCAGAAAGGACATAAGAAGGAACCTCCTTTTTACAGTGCGTTGCTCAGTGCCGCGAAATCCCGAAGTGTCAGCTGTTCGGCGCGGGCAGTCTGCGCAATGCCGCAGGCGTCGCAGGCGGCGGCGATCGCCGCCTTGGTTACCCCCGCTCCCATCAGGGAGTTGAGGATCGTTTTGCGCCGCTGGTTGAACGCGGCACGGATGAGCGAAAACATCCGCTTTTCGTCCGCAACCTCGCAGGGCGGGGTTTTGTGAAGCGTCAGGCGAATGACGCTGCTGTCCACGTTCGGGGCGGGCATAAAGCTCCCGCGGGAGACGGAGAACAGCACCTCTGCCTCGGCGTAATATTGCACCGCCAGCGTGACCGCGCCCGACAGGCGGGAGCCTTGCTTCGCGCACAGGCGCTCGGCGGCTTCCTTTTGCACCATCACGGTGATGCTGTCGATGGGCAGGCGGCTTTCGAGCAGGTGCATGATCAGCGGTGAGGTGATGTAATAGGGGAGATTGGCGCACACCGATACGGGGCGGTCGCCGAACTGCTCCGCGATCAGGCGGTTCAGATCCAGCTTCAGCGCATCCCCTTTGACAAGCGTAAAGTTCGGGAAATCCGCCATCGTTTCGGCAAGCAGAGCGGGCAAGCGCTCGTCCAGCTCGATCGACACGACCTTGCCCGCCGCGCGGCACAGCTCACGTGTCAAGGTGCCGATGCCGGGGCCGATCTCCAGTACGCCGCTGTCCGCGGTCGCACCGCAGGCCTCCGCCATCCGCGGGCAGACGGACGGATTGATCAGAAAATTCTGCCCGAGCGCCTTGGAAAAATGAAACCCGTGCTTTTCAAGCAACGCTTTCACGGTGGAAATATCGGTGAGTCTGTCCATAACGGTGTGTCTCCTTTTTGGGCATATAGAATATAATACCATATTTTACCCTTGCATTGCAAGCAAAAACGGAGCAGATCTCTGCTCCGTTTCATCAGCTTTCCAGTTGTTTTCCGAGAAAGGCGGCGGCAACCTGCGTGAGGCGGATGTCGCCGTCGTTCGGGGGTTGGCCGTCCTCTCCGTAGAGCAGGCATACCGCCCCGCTGATATCGCCCGCTCCGACAATGGGGGCGCATACGCTAACGCGGTGAGCGGTGTCGTCCGACGGTGCGACGGCGGGGGCATCCTGCGGCAGGATCTGGATACGGCGTGTGTCGATCAGCGCTTCAAGCGAGGCGGATACCTGCCGCGAGGGCAGCTCCTTTTTCGGGACACCCGCTACGGCGGTGATCGCGTCGCGGTCACAGATGATAACGGGCTGTCCGCACGCGCGGTACAGCACCTCGGCGTACTGCGACGCAAACGCCCCCATTTCCCCGACGGGAGAATATTTTTTGAATACCACTTCCCCGCCCGTGTCCGTAAAGATCTCCAGCGGATCCCCCTCGCGGATCCGCATGGTTCTTCTGATTTCTTTGGGGATAACAACTCTGCCGAGGTCATCTATACGGCGTACAATTCCAGTTGCTTTCATATTTAAATCAATCTCCCTCTTAAAATGATATCGTAGGGCGGGGGCTTGCTCCCGCCGTTTTT
>JAFQMR010000140.1 GCA_017396175.1 Clostridia bacterium | reverse complement strand
CTCGATGCGCATCGCTTCGACGGCGGGATCCGCCTGCGCGGTAAGACGCACGGCAAGCTGGTCGAAATCGGTGCGCCCTGTAAGCTGCCACAACGTCGGGTACGGGATATACACCATCCCCGGGATCATCTGCGCAATATTCTGAAACAGCAGGCTTCCCGCCTTGGTCACGCCGACCACCGTAAACCGTTCCTCGTAGCCCGAGAGCGGCACCGTCACCGTACGCCCGACAATATTCTCACAGCCGTACAGCGCCTGAGCTACCGCCGTATCCACCACGCACACGTGCGACGAGGAGGCCACATCCCCCGCCGTCAGCATCCGCCCGTGAAGCAGTGTCAACCCGATCGCCTGTGTCTCGCCGCTGTCGATGCCGCACAGCATCAGCGACAGCGCCTGTCCGTTCGCGGCCGTACCCGACGCCCCGTACACCGCCAGCGGTACCGCCGACTGCACCGCGCCCATACTGCGCAGCAACGTCAGGCTGTCCTCACGAAGCACCGCCCGTCCCGACGCGGTGACCGACAGCCCGCCGAGTCCCATACTTTCCAGCTCTCCGCCGACCGTCTGCCGTCCCGCATCCCCGATCAACGTCACCACGGTCACAAGCGTCACACCGATCACGATCCCGAGCACCGTAAGCGCCGACCGCGCCCGTTTACGCCACAGGCTCCGACAGGCATTGAACAGCAATTCCGTCATACCGTCTCCTCCGCGTACACGCGTACCGCCTCTCCCTCAAGACGTTCAGGCGCACACACCAGCCGCTCGCCGTCTTGTAAGCCTTCGAGCACCTCCGTGCCCTCGGGGTAATCCTTGCCGAGCGTCACCGCCCGCCGTATCGCCGTATCCCCCTGCAGGCAGTACACAAAGGCCGTCCCGTCTGCCTCCTGTTGCAGGCAATCGTACGGCACCAATAACACATTCTCCCGCCGCTCCACCGTCACGGTCGCTTTCGCGCTCAGCCCGATCAAAAGGGACTCATCCGCCTCCTCGGGAAGCAGTGTCACCACCGCATCCACCACCGTTTCGGAAACGGCACCGACAAGGCGGCTTCTCGCCGAAGCGGCAACCGACGTCACCGTACCTCGGTAACAGGGCTTACGGAAGGCGGTGCCGCTGACCGTGACCTCCTGCCCCACCGACACATACGGCACGACGCTTTCCCGCAGAGCGACGGCAATTTCAACGTTGTCCCGCTCGGACAGCACCACACACGGCGAACCGCTCATCAGGGTATCGCCCTTCACGGCGCTCACCGCGCTTACCACCCCGTCGTGAGGCGCTGTCAGCGTCTGCGGCAATGCCGCCGAGACCGCCACCGCGTCCGAATCCGCTAGCCCCGCGCCGACCGCCATCGCCAACGTTGCCGCACGGTCGACCTCCATCAGCACATCACCTTTTTTGACACGGTCACCGACCTTGACGGCGATCTCGCCCGCCACGCAGGGCACCGTCACCGACACCGACGTCCCGTCCGCCGCACGGACGTTGCCGTTCACGACCGCCGTTTCCTCTACGGTCGTACGATGGATCATCACGGTTTCCACCCGCGGAACCGACGCGTCCGACGCTGTTTTATAAAACAGCATGGCGGCGATCACCGCCGCCGTACCGAACAACAACCCGATATACCGCATCCGTTCTTTTCGCCGACTTTTCATGTTCGTTGCACCATCCCGCCGTTTGTTCTGTCGTTAGTATGGAAGCTGTTCGGCGAATTATCAAAAAAGAATCTTCCAAAAAAAGAAAAACTGCCTGTCGCGCAAACGCAACAGGCAGTCCCATTTTTTTGTTTTTATGCCGCGGCGGTCGCCTCTCCCGTAGACACCCCGCCGTAGGGGACGATCCAGCGAAGCAGCTCCTCTGCCGCCTCCTCGGTTTCGGTGTACATCTCGATCTGCAGAACAACGCCGTCCAGCTCCGTCACGGCATACAGATTGTATTCCGTATAGTCGCCGCCTTCGACGGTCACCTCGCAGGTATAAAACGTCCGTCCCGCGATCCGCCGCTCACCGTACACCGCATCGGTCGCCATCATCGATTCGTCGTACCATTCCTCGGCCGCATCGCCCCAATCCTCGGCCATTTCCTCCATCGAGGCGTACGGTACGTCCACTGTCATAGACAGCTCTGCCGACAGGTCCTCCGTTTCGCCCCAGTACAGGCACTTCATACCCGCTTCGGCGTTAAAGCTGTCTACATACAGCTTGTTGAGCGTAAGCATCGACGGATCAAACGCCAGCTGCAACCCGAGCTTGTCGTTGACGTAGGCGTTGCCGATGTAGGTCCCCGCGTCCACATAGGACTGCAACAGTGCCTCCTGCTCCTCGGTATAGAGGGGATCGTAGAGATCGTCTCCGACATCATCCAAGTCCTCAAACGGATCCTCCTCAAGCAACTCGTCCCCGTAGAGATCGCCGTATGTATCATCTCCGAAAAAGCTCGGTACCATCAGGCCCGTCGACGGCTTTTTCGAAGACGGCGCCTTGAATACCCCCGCGTCATCAAGCGCGACGTACACGGCCAGTCCCGCCGCCGCCACCGCGATCACTGCCAGAAGAACGATGGCGAGCTTCCACCAGCGAAAGCCTCCCGATGCCGTTTTTTGCATCGGCACCGTACAATACGGGCACACCGCCCAGTCCTCCTGCAGCTCTCTTCCGCAACGTTCACAAAGTCTCATACGTATACTCTCCTTTATTATAAGCAATCCTGCAAGGTCTGTTCCAGCCGCTTTGCCATTGCAAAGAAGCCCGCATCGTTCGGATGCGCTCCGTCAACGGTGGATACCTCGGCAAGCGCTTCGCCGACGAGCTCCCGTCCGTCGATCCTATACACGTTTCGGTCACCCGCCGCCACTGCCGCGTCATAGGTCGCCTGCACAACCGCCAACCGCTCCAGCTCCTCGTCGTTCAGGCGGAACGTCGGCCGCGTCATCATCACGACAGGCATCGTCGGATGCGCCGCCCGTACCGCCTTATAAAACGGCTCGTGCGTCGCTTTCAGGTGCTCGACCGTCGGCGCGTTGTGATCGTAGTCGAGTACAAACGCCCGCATCTCCAAGGACGCGATATACTCGATCATCGGCTGTTCTGCAAGCGCACTGCCCGAGAAGCCGAGATTCACGAATTCAAAGCCCATCTCCCTCGAGGCGATCGCCTGATAGCTGTTGCCGGGGCGGGAGGCACAGCCGCCCTGCGTGATGGACGAGCCGTAAAACACAACGGGACGCGGATCGGCATACGGTGCGGCCGCTTCGAGCGTCGCACCCTCCTCCAGGCCGATCTGCAGGTCCGTCACGCCGCTGTACAGCGGGAAGTGGATCAGGATCTCGCGGCGTTTACGCGACGGAAACCGCGTACGCGCCTCAAACCGAAATCCGACGTCGAACGGCGGGATCAGACTGCCCGCATAGCGGAGTCCCTCTCCCTCATCGGCGTACACGTCGAACCCGACACTGCCCGTAAGCGCAAAATGCGGCATCTTGCCGACCGCCGTCAGCGACGCATCGATCGCCACGACATCGCTGTCGGTCACAAAGCGAACACGACCGCCCGCCGTATTGCCGTTCAGAAAATCGACCGCCTCGGATACGGTTTCGGACACCGCCTTCGGCATACGGCGAAACCGATCGCCGTCACGGAACACGCCGTGGACGGAAAACGGAGCCTGCTCCGCGGAATAAAACCGCAAGCCGTCGCGCGCGACACCCTCCACTCGCAGATTCTTATCAAACGTGGTTACATCCGCCATTAGGAAACACCATCCTTTTCTTCAAGTATACCTTGTCTGTCGCCGTTTTGCAACAAAAAAATCCGCAGTCCCGTCACGGGAACTGCGGATTTACGCCGTTATACTTTTAGGGGCGTTCCGGCGTCAGCGGCAACAACGTCGATGCCCACTCGGGAGCGCCTTCGAGGTCATCCGTCAAGCGTTTTCAAGCCACTCCTTCAGCGTCGGCAATAACGCCTCCGCCCACACGGCACAGCCCTCGTCGTTCGGGTGCCCTCCGTAGCGCGGCACGCCGTCCTCGCCGCACAGGTGCGGTACAACGTCGAAAAACGCGTCCGCTTCGGCGGCCACCGACGGCAACAACGTATTCAGCGCCCGCCACTGCGCGCCCGCGTCCTTCGGAAATTCAAACGGCGGTACGCTTTGCAACAGCACGCGCACCCCCGCCTGCTTCAGCCGCCTCACAACGGTGCGCAGGTCATACGCGATCTCCTGCGCCGTTCGGCCGTTCATCAGATCGTTAACGCCGAGACACACGACCGCCGCCTCGTTTCGAAGCACCTTGTCGATCCACGGTCCGTCGGCGGCGGCATCCGCACAGCGGGCAAAGCCGATACCGAGGTTCCATACCGCCACCTCCGACGGCAACCTCTCGGCAACCCGCGCCACCCAGTGACGGTAGCTGTCCTTGGTCGCTCCGATGCCCTGCGTGATGGAATCCCCGAGAAACGCGAGCGTGTGCGCATCGCGCTCCACGGCCACCGTCAACGGCACGGGCAGGTGCGTCGACGGTACGAAACCGTCCGCCGTTTTGACAAACGACGCCACCTGCAGCTCCTCGTGACAGGGAAGCCGTTCACCCCGCACCTTCAGCTCAACGCACAGCGTTTGTCCCGCCGAGGCATTCAGCGGGATCGGATCGCAAAGAACGCTCTCGCCCGCCGCCACCGTCTTAAACGGGACTCCGTCGAAGGTCACCGTGTGAAAGCCTTCGGGCTCGACCGCCTCCCGTACATCCGAGCGGTCGCAGAGCCCCACACGCAACGAGACGATCTCAAAGCCGCCGCACGAATCCCCCGCGCGACTGTGAGAGCCGTCCGCAAAGGTGCTGTCCATCACATCCGAAAACAACAGGCGGTAGCGTTGTCCGCCGGCGCAGAGACGGTAATACACCCGCCCGCAGTGCACCTGCGAGCCGCCCGCAAACCACGTCTGATTCGCCGAACCCGCCGCCGTATCCGAGACATAGCCCGCCAACCTCTTCATTGTCCGATTCCTTTCTTATACGCCATATCCCCACACGGTCATAAAGCTCAGCAACGCGATCAGAAACCCGAAGTTAAACGCCGAAAACTTCAAAATATATCGCCACGTTTTACCGGGGTTATGCTTGATATATTCGCGGAAGGTGATCAGGCTGGCCAGCGACGCGATCAGCGTGCCGACTCCGCCGATGTTCACGCCGAGAAGCAGATCGGCGTAATTGTCCGTAAACTGCGACAGCAGGATCGCCGACGGGACGTTGCTGATCACCTGACAGGAGAGGGCGCTGAACACCATCGTATTCTGTGCCAGCAACGCTGAAAACACCTCGCGCACCGCCTCGATCCGCGCCATATTGCCCGCGAAAATAAAGAAAAATACGAACGTGAACAGCAGGCCGTAATCCACGGCCTTGAGCGCCTTCCGATCGGTCAGCATCAGGACGGTCGGAATGATGATCAGTCCCACCCAATACGGGATCGAGCGGAACACGATCACGATCGACAACGCAAACAGCGCCAGATACAGCACCGTACGACGGCGATCCAGCACGATCATCGCTTCGGGCAGCAAGAGCGGCTCCGCCCTCACAAACACAACGCAGCACACCGTGATCAGCACCACCGAAAACACACACGGCGGTGCCATAATGCCAAGAAATTCCGCATCGGGGATCTCGTACTTCGAATAGAGATACAGGTTCTGCGGATTGCCGAAGGGCGTGAGCATCCCGCCGAGGTTGGCGGCGATGTTCTGCATAATAAACGTAAACGCCATATAGTGATGCTTGTTCGTCGAGGACAGCACCAGATACCCGAGCGGCAGGAAGGTCAGCAACGCCATATCGTTCGCGATCAGCATCGAGCCGATAAACGTGATGTATACGAGCGCCAGCACGGCAAGGCGCGTATTCTTGCAATACTGCACGATTTTACGGGCGAGCATATAGAAAAAGCGGATATTCTTCAGCGCACACACCACCGCCAGCACACAAAAGAGGCAGGTGAGCGTGCGAAAATCAAAATACCCTATGTACTGTCCGTCGGGCGGCACGATCAGCGTCGTGATCAACGCCGCCGCGAACGCGATGCACAGCACCGCGTTCGAACGGATCCATTTGCCGATTGATAGATGATTCATAGCTTGATATCCTTTTTAAAGGCGGCCAACAAGCGGAACGCTTCTTCGACCGCCGCGGTCATATGCTGCTGTGCCGCTTGATTGTCCATCGCCTCCGACAGGGTACATACCCCGCGCACGATCGGAAACAGCGCGTCAATGCCCGCGTCGTGGCAGGAGGCGGCCTCCGCCGTCACCCCGCCGCCGAACGCCAGTACGGGTAAGCGGTATCGCTTGGCGATCCGCGCGACACCGACGGGGGCTTTCCCCATCGCCGTCTGTCCGTCGAGCCGTCCCTCTCCCGTGATCACGACGTCCGCGTCACGAAGCGCCTCTTCAAGGCCGATTTCTTTGAGTACAAGGTCAATGCCGTTTTGCAGGCGTGCCTTTAAAAACGTACTCAGCGCAAAGCCCATACCGCCTGCGGCCCCCGCGCCCGCCGCCTCGGGATCGGCCGTCGGTACGGCGTCCTTCGCGACCGTCGCATAATGCCGCATCCAGCGGTCCATCTCCGCGACCATATCGGGGGATGCCCCCTTTTGCGGCGCAAACACCGCACTGCATCCTTCCGCACCGCACAACGGATTTCGGACGTCACACGCCACGATGATCTCACAGTCGCGCAAGCCCTTATGCTCCCGCCCGTCGCGGATGGCGGCCAGCTTTAAAAGCCCCTTGGCACCGAGCGGCACAGGGTCTCCCTCACGGTCGACCACGTCAAAGCCGAGCGCCTGCAGCATGCCGATGCCGCCGTCGTTCGTTGCCGAGCCGCCGATCCCGAGCAGGATGCGACGACAGCCGCGCGTCAGCGCGTCCGCCATCATCTCGCCGACGCCGTAGGTCGTCGTATTCAGCGGATTGCGCTTCTCGTCGGGAACAAGGGTGAGTGCCGCGGCCGCCATATCCATCACGGCCGTTTTCCCATCGGGAAGCACCCCGTAGCGACAGGTCACGGGCGCACCGAGCGGCCCCGTCACCGTCACCGTACGATAGGTGCCGCAAAGGCCGTCGGTCAGCACCTCAACGGTACCCTCCCCGCCGTCCGCCACGGGCATCACGACCACCTGCGCCGAGGGAAACACGCGAAGTACGCCTTCTCGTGCCGCCTGTCCCGCCTCGGAGGAGGTCATACTGCCTTTAAACGAATCGATCGCCGCAACCACTTTCATAGCCTTTGTACCCTTCTTTTTACAGTGTTTTTGCAAGATACAGCGCGCCGTCTACGTTCTCGGCGCGGTCTTCAAGAACGGTGCATTTCGGAAACCGTTCCACCATTTTCTTCATAAACAGCTCACGGGTGACCGCCACCTTTGTCAGGATGGAGCCGGTCATACCGACGGTGAACACGGGATACATGCCGATCTGACGGGCCGCCGCCGCGACCAGCTCCACAAGCTGCTCCATCCCGCGGTCGATCACATCGAGTGCCAGCGG
>JAFQMR010000139.1 GCA_017396175.1 Clostridia bacterium | reverse complement strand
GTACACTGATCGGCTATTTTGCCGTACACGCCGCATCGGCGATTCTGCCCTTTGCTCTCGCCTTTGCGGGCGGTACGATGCTGTATGTCGTGAGCGATGAAATGATTCCCGAAACGCACACACACGGCGGTGAACGCGGTGCAACCTACGCGTTACTGGTCGGGTTTTGCGTTATGCTTATGAGCGATGTCTTATTAGGATAAAACATAACAGATTTGGAGGGATTGCTACTATGGCCGAAACAACCGCGTACATCTGGAAAGAACGGAAGCGTACCCTTTTCGGACTTCCCTGGAGCTTCACCGTCTATAAGCTGACCGAAGAAAAGCTGCTCATTGAGTCGGGCTTCCTTTCCAAGAAGGAGGAAGAAATCCGTCTGTACCGCATTATGGATCTGACGCTGGTGCGTCCGCTCGGACAGCGGATGTTCGGCCTTGGCACCATTCATTGCTGCACCGCCGACAAGAGCACCCCCGAGTTCGATATTCAACGGATCAAGAACTCCTCTCACATCAAGGAGATGCTGTCCGATCTTGTCGAAAAGGCGCGTGATGCCAAACGCATTACCGCCCGTGAGTTTATGGACGCCGACTCCGATTTTGACGACGACCATATCGGATAAACCTGCACGGCAACCGATCGCTTCGACGAGGAGCGGTCGGTTGTTTATTTTTCACAAACATATACCCATCGGTTTCCCGATAATTCTTGATTTTTACATTATTTCGTGGTATACTGAGTAAAAGAGTTTTAAGGAGGCGACTGCATTGGCGCAACTCGTTAAAAAAGCGGTTATCCCCGCCGCGGGACTCGGAACCCGCGTTCTCCCTATCTCCAAGGCTTGTCCGAAGGAGATGTTACCCATCGTGGACAAACCCGCCATTCAGTACATTGTGGAGGAAGCGGTGGCCGCCGGTATCACCGATATTCTGATTATCACCAACCGCGGCAAGGGCGTTATCGAGGATCATTTTGATCACGCCATTGAGCTGGAAGAACGACTCGAAGCCTCGGGACGAACCGAAGAGCTCGAAGCGGTGCGCCGCATTACCGATATGGCAAATATGTATTTCCTTCGTCAAAAGGAAACGAAAGGCCTCGGGCATGCCGTGAACTGCGCCCGTTGCTTTGTCGGTGACGAACCGTTTGCCGTGCTGTACGGTGACGACGTCATCATCGGCGATGATCCCGCCTGCGGCCAGCTTTGCCGCGCTTATGAAAAGCACGGCAAGGGCGTTGTCGGCATCAAGGAGGTAACCCCTGAGCAGATCGTGAAATACTGCTCGCTCGCCGTGGAAAAACTTGACGACCGCGTATACAGCGTCAGTGATATGATCGAAAAACCCTCTCTCGATCAGGTGATGTCCAACTTCTCCATTCTCGGACGTTGCGTTCTGCCGCCCGACATTTTTGATATTCTCGATAACACGCCGCCCGGAGCGGGTGGTGAGATCCAGCTGACCGATGCCATGCGTACCCTAGCGGTGCGCGACGGTATGATCGGTGTGGATTACACCGGCACGCGCTACGATATGGGCAACAAGCTCGGTATTTTGCAGGCCACCTGCGAAGTCGCGCTCTCCCGCAAGGATCTCGGCCCTGCATTTGCGGCGTATCTGAAGGAGCTTGTCAGCAAGCTGTAACGGTCTCCGAAAGCCGCCGTCTTCACGGCGGCTTTTCTGTTATTCAAGGGAGTGTGTCATATGTCCAATACCGTTCTGATTACGGGAGCGTCCGGCGGGATCGGCAAAGAGCTGGCTACCGTTTTTGCATCGCACGGCCACGACCTGATCCTCACGGCACGCAACCGCCACCGCCTTGATGCCCTGTGCAAAGCCCTTCATATGCGCTACGGCATCCGCGCCACAGCCATCCCCGCCGATCTCTCGGAGGACGGTGCCGCCGAAAGGCTTGTGCGCGACATTGAGCATCGCGGGCTTCAGGTGGATATTCTCGTAAACAATGCCGGCTTCGGCGATCACTGCCTGTTTGCCGAAAGTGACAGCGGCAAGCAGGAGGCGATGATCCGTCTGAACGTGCTGGCACTCACCTCCCTCACGCGTGCTGTTCTCCCCGCTATGATGCGCCGACGTCGCGGGCGCGTACTCAACGTCGCGTCCATTGCCTCCTTTTTACCGGGACCGTATATGGCCGTCTATTATGCAACCAAGGCGTATGTGCTGTCGCTTTCTCAGGCGCTGGCCGCCGAGCTGAAGCCGTACGGCATCACGGTAACGGCCCTTTGCCCGGGGCTTGTGGACACCGGATTTGAAAAAACCGCCGATCTTGAGAAGACCGCCTTGTTCAAAACACTTCCCGTTTCCGATCCCGCCGCCGTTGCCAAATACGGTTACCGTATTACGATGTGCGGCAACTCGGTCGGTGTGCACGGCATCCCCTATAAAGCGATGGCGTTCGCCTCTCGGCTTGCACCGCGAGATCTTTTGGCACGCATCATCCTGTCGATCCAAAGCGGTCGGCGTTCCATTTCAATTTCAAAAAGGAGTGACCGTTATGAGTAAACTGAGAATCGGTATCGTAGGAGCGGGCAACATTGCCGTCAACGCCCACCTCCCCGCCTATCAGGCGGTGGACAACGTAGACATTGTTGCCATCGCCGACCTGAACCTTGAGCGCGCGAAGGAAGCGGCAGAGCGCTTCTCGATTCCCGCTTATTTCGGCTCGGTGGAGGAAATGCTTGAAAACGTCGAGCTGGACGCCGTCGACATTTGTACGTGGAACAACGGCCATGCTCCCGTTTGCATTGCCGCCGCGAAGGCGGGCAAGCACATTGTCTGCGAAAAGCCGATGGCGTCGGATCTTGCGTCCGCCAAAGCGATGGAAGCCGCCGTCAAAGAAGCGGGTGTCACCTTTATGCTCGCAGTCCCCGGTCGCTTCAATGTGCAGAATATGGCGGTGCGTGAGCTGATGGAAGCGGGCGAGCTCGGCGACGTCTACTACGCCAAGGTCGCGAACGTCCGCCGTCGCGGTACACCGACGGGTTGGTTCACCGACAAAAAGACCTCGGGCGGCGGGCCTGTCATCGATATCGGCGTTCACAGCATTGATGCCGCCTGGTACTTAATGGGCAACCCGAAGCCGACGCGCGTCAGCGCACAGGTCTGGGCGCCTCACGGCGATTATCAGACAAAGGGTGTCGGCCGCTGGCAGGGTACCCCCTGCCCCGACAATCAGTTCGACTGTGAGGATTCGGGTGCAGGCATCATCCACTTTGAGAACGGTGCCGCGATGCTGTTTGAAGCGACGTGGGCATTCAACGCCCCCTCTCACACCGACGTACAGGTCGTCGGAAGCAAGGCGGGCGTCACGCTTGATCCGCTGACCGTGTACGGCGAACGCGCCTCCTACTTAAGCGACGATGTGATCACCGTCGGCGAGAACGACCACTTTGCGGAGGAACTTCGTCACTTCGCCTCCTGTGTGCTGGAGGACAAACCGACCAAGTATCCGCCCGAGCAGGCGGTACAGATGCAGGAGATGCTGCAGGCGATCTACGATTCTGCCGCCGAAGGCCGCGAAATCACGCTGTGACCATTCTCTTTACGCAAAAAGGATCGGATCCCTTTCGGATCCGATCCTTTTGTTCATTTCTGAAGACGGTAAAGCACATCGTGTCCGTTTGCATGAAAGAGCATCCCCTCATCCGTGCGCACCCACACAAAGTCACCCGTATCGG
>JAFQMR010000138.1 GCA_017396175.1 Clostridia bacterium | reverse complement strand
CCCGCGGCACGTGCATCGTCGACCGACTCGTAGGTATAGTCATAGCCGCCGACCCACTTCTGATAGCCCATAGGGATCAGGCCGGTGGACGGATTGAATTCCATCGTGTACGCTGTCTGGTTGTAGCCCTTCGCGTCGGTATACTGCGTCTTTTCGTAGGTCAGGCCGTTGGTCACCGTCTGGGATGCCACAACCGTACCGCCCGTAGCGCTCTGGACCGAAGCGGACACCGCCACGACCATCGACATCAACAGCATTGCCGTCACGAGAACGACCGCCAGCACACGCTTGGAGCATGTCTTGAGTGAAGTTTTCATGGTTGATTCCTCCTGTTATTTTTAAGTGCTTTGATCACACTTACTGTACTGAATGGTTGTCTCAGCCGATCAGCGAGAGAAGCAGCTGACGGGCATCGCTCGAATTCACGAGACCGTTGCCGTCCACATCCGCCACACCGATCTGGCGATACGACAAGGATGCTTTGCCGATGGTCGAATTGACGATCAGGCGAACATCCGCCGTGTCGGCCGTGCCGTCTGCGTCGACATCGCCGATCACACCGTAGAGCGCGGGGATCTCGCGGACAAGATCAAGAGCTCGGATCACCATCTGCTTGCCGGCATCGGCGATATGGAACACACGGATCATCGTGATGGTCACCGAGCCGTTTGTTGCCGCCGAAGCAGGGATCATATCGCTGAGCTTGACCTTCGCCTGTACGCGGGCACCGTTGCACACGAGATCGTCGCCGCTGAACGTACCGTCAATATGCTTCTGAAGCATATAGGTCGAGCCGTCGCTGAGTCCGACCACAAGGCTGAGGCTACCGCCGACGACCGCGTCGATTGCAATCGAATCCTTGAGAGACGCCTTGATGCCCGTGAGGCTGTTGTTTTCCGCCGTCTCCGTAAGCGTATAGGTCACGGCCGGCCAGCCGCCCGTCGTGTTGGTGAGCACCTCACCGCGCGAATCACGCGTGACATCAATGTTCATATCCTTGATCGTATCCTGCCACTTTTCAACAAACGGCGGAAGGAGCGATTCGCGAAGGCCCATTGTCTGCGTTGTACCACCCGAGGCGGTAACATTGAGCGAGGTCAAATCGGAAACGACATAATAGGAGCCCGCATTCTTTGTCGTGGTTTTGTAGAGAAGCACCGCCGTCACTCTGCCTGTACCCGTTGCCGTAACCTTGCCGTTCGAATTGGTCAACGTCACGTTGGTCGAACCGCCCGTGCGACGGGCGATCGCATTGTAGAGTCCCACGTCCTGCGAGGTGTAGCCGACACCCTGCACTGCTGTGGCTGTGCCGGATTTCAGCTCATACTCTCGGCCGGCATCGATGCGGCGGACATAGTTGTTATCAAATTCCAGATAGTCGGTCGTGAGGCCCTGGATGCCGCCGACATACGCCGTATCAAAGGCCACCGCCGAGTTATACGTCCAGGGGTTATAGTTGATACCGCGCTGACCGCCGAATGCCGTCACGTTCGCAACCATCGAGTTCGCCGCCGTGGTTTGAATCTGGCTGAAGTTCGGATGGTAGCTCAGGTTGCCCTTCATAATGAAGCCCTTGGCATAGTTGACGATCGCCGCAGGCGTCGTGTGCTGGGAAACACCGTTCGCAAGCCAGCCGACCGAGACGCCGGGAAGATTCGCGCGCATACGCTCGCAGTAGGCCTGACCAAAGCAAATGCTGACCACCTGGTCTTCCATACCCATTTCTTTGATCACCGCCGCCGACTTATCGACAAGCGTGGTATCGTAGTTTTTGATCTCAACAATACCGACTACGTCATCTGTCTGGTCGATCAGCTCAAGAAATTCGCGCAAAGTCGCGATCTTGCCGTTCGGATAGCCGTAGGCGGCGAGGTTATCCACCTCATAGGTCATCAGCTCGGCATAGGTGCAATTTTCAACCTTCTTGGTCGTATCGGTACAGGTCGTCAGCGTATGGAGATATTCGTCGTGATAGATCACCACAACGCCGTCGCTCGTCAGACGCACGTCCATCTCGATGAGGTCGGCACCGTAAAGCACCGCACCGTAGAACGCCTCCATCGTATTCTGATTGGCGTAGGAGCTGTAGCCGCGGTGGGCATACATAAACGGCGCGCGGATCATAATCGGCGTCGGATCCGAAGGATCGTTGAACACGCCGCTTTCATAGATCCACAGCGTATTGGAGTGATCGGCATCGACAATACCGTTGACGCCCTTGTAGATATTACGATATTTATCTTCAGAGGTCATCGAGCCGATAACCCACACGTTCAGCAAACGCTTTTGGAGATATTCAACATCGTCCTTCGAAAGATATTCGGCATCGACCATCACAGTCTTTGCCCACGCCTTATTGGTGTTGGCGTAGATCTCCGCGAGATCGTCCGCATCGGCAGCACTGGTCAGCTTGGTATACAGCACGCCGTACATCTGGATGTTCTTGTCGCGGGCGTACTTGAGAAGCTCCACATCATCCGCCACAATAAAGGCATCCTTCAAAGCAACTTCCGTCGCATACGTTGTCAGCGCATCCGCGGTCGCTTTATCCTTAATATAAAGCGCGGGGATCACCTTGCCGTTTGTCATATTGAGTGCGCTTGCAAGCGACGCGATCACCGTACCGCCGTCGGGAGTGGTGATGTTAAGGTCTTTATTCAAATAGTACAGCGTGGTGGAAGGCAGCTTCGTACCTGTCACCGACGCATACACCGACGCATCGGTCACATTGGTAATGACCGAAGGCGGGTTGATAATGTTGGTGTCGGGAATATACGTATCATACATCGTCGGTTGCATCGGCGTGACCGACGTGCGCTCCGTCACGGAGATGTTATCGATCTTAATCTTCAGGTTCGAGGTCGTGAAGCCGATGGAACCGGTGGTAAGATAGGAATACGAGGCACCGGTCGTATCAAGCGAGGTGTTGAACACCAACGAATCGTCGATGTAGAACTTAACATACGGGCCGTTGCAGATCACCTTCAAGCGATGCGTCTCGTTGAGCGCGTAGGTGAACGGCGCGGCAGCTTCCTCGATCTTCTTGAAGCTGTTGCTCGCGTTACGGATCGAGAACTCGTTATTTGTAATGCCCGTACGCACACGCGTCGTGACATAATAATACGGTTGAAGGGCGCTGTTTGCGCGGAAGATCATCCCGGAGTAGCGGGTACTGCTCGAAGCGATGTCATAGTCCGATTGCAGGATCGTATAATCCGCTTCAAACACATAATCGCCGCGGCCATCAAGCGCGGAACCCGTATAAAACACACGTGTCTGTGCATCGGTACCAAGGCCGTTGATCACAAGCGCACCGTCTTGTACCTTGATATCGGTGATGCCGGAGTCACTGGAGATCTGCCAGTCGGACGGCAACGTGCCGTTGCTGTAGGAATCAAAGTTCTCCGTATAATACACTGTTTCTGCAGAGACCGCCATCGGTAATACAAGACCGCACGCGGCCACCATCGTCAGCAACACGGACAACGCCGACAGAAAAGAAATCGCATGTCTCCCGATGTTTCTCATAGAATTCCGCCTCCTTTTGCCGTTACAACCGGGCAAGATCGTCTGTATATATGCCGATTACGTACAACACGACATACTACATCAATCGTAATCCATTCTCATAATACCGCATCCATAGGCAAAAGTCAACAGCACTTTTTAAAAGTTTTTAAAAGCATTTGTGCAAATACACAAACTTTTCAACAATCTTTCTTTCAGAATCCACAAAGGATCGTTTTCGTGAGGCAAAAAAACGCCCGCGCCGAAGGCACGGGTGTCTGCGTCTTTATGGATTTGCTTCATCTGCCAGAGACGGGAAGCGTTCCAGCATCTCCCCCGCTGTCTGTAAAGACAACGGTGTTATATCGCCGCCGATGATACGAGCGAGCTCTTTACGCCGCTGCTCTCCGTCGATCATTCGCACCTGCGTAAATGTACGCTCCTCTTCGACGCGCTTTTCAATCAACAAATGGCGATGTGCACAAGCGGCAATCTGCGCAAGGTGAGATACACAAAGCACCTGCTTATCCCGAAACGCACCGATATGCCGTAATCGATAGCCGACCTTAGCCGCCGCATGACCGCTGATGCCCGCATCGATCTCGTCAAAAATCAATGTCGGGATATCGTCGGCCTTTGCCATCACCGATTTCATCGCCAGCATAATACGTGACAATTCACCACCCGACGCAATTTTTGCAATGGACTTGGGCGGTTCGCCGGGGTTTGCGCTGATCAAAAACTCCACCCGATCGGCTCCGCTTGCCGTCATCGACGTTGGCTCAATAGCCACCTGAAGCGTTACGCGAGGCATATCCAGAAACGCCAGCTGTGTGCATACAGCCGACGAAAAGATCTCCGCCGCCTCTTTACGTGCCACCGTCAGACGGGCGGCTGTATCAACAAGCGCCTGCTGCTCTTCCGCAAGCTGAACGGAGAGCCGCTCGGTTTCGGCATCACTGCGTTCAATCGACTCCAGCTCGCCTTTTGCCTTTGCGGCAAAACGCAACACCTCTTCCGTCGATCCTCCGTATTTATCGCACAAGCGACGCACCAAGGCCAGGCGATCCTCCACCGCATCCAGCTCCGACGGATCAAAATCCGGAAGCGTCAACAGCTCCGAGGTCGAGGCGGAGATATCCTGCAGTTCGGGAAGAACATTTCCGAGTCGCTCGGATAACGCCTGCGCCTGCGGCAAAAGACGTCCCGCTTCGCGCAGAGTGACCATCGCTTGCTCCATCGCCGTCAGCGCACCGTTTTCGGATTCCGTACCGTCAAACGTTATCGTGACCATCGTCAGCAAACGACGCAGCTTTTCGGCATTGTGAAGAATATCGCGACGTGCCGTGAGTGCCTCCTCTTCCCCGCCCTTTAGTTCAGCTGCTTCGATCTCCGCAGTCTGAAAGCGAAGCATCTCTTCACGCTGAACCGCCGCATCCT
>JAFQMR010000137.1 GCA_017396175.1 Clostridia bacterium | reverse complement strand
GACGGGAAACAGCCAGATCCCAACCATAGCACTTCTGGCAAACGCCATGTTCGGCATGGCAGGTCATAATCGTGCGAATCGTAACCTCTTCGATGCCTGCAGCCTCTAACTCTTTCAGCGCGGCAATCGACGCAACGTAGTCGCCAGCCTTGCGGCATCCGCCTCCGTCCGTACAACAAAGAAAATCGTATCATCGCCGGCCAGTGAGCCGACGATCGACGGTAGTTTCATCGAATCCGCCGCGGTGCATACCGCCCCCGCCGTACCGCTGATACATTTGACCACCACCATATTGCCGGCATGATCAACATTGTGTACCGCATCGCGAAAAAGCGAATGCAGTTTGGCGGTCGCATCCTCGCCGCCCGATGACGTTGCTTCGCCGTAATGATAGCGCCCGTCTTCACCGAGCGTCTTGATAAGGCGGAGCTCTTTGATATCACGCGACACCGTCGCCTGCGTCACCGCAAATCCCGCTGAAAACAGCGCGCTTGTCAGCTCCTCCTGCGTCTCGATCTTTTCGGTGCGAATGATATTTAAAAGTGCCGCTTGTCGTTTTGCTTTCATAGCCTTCTCTCCGTTTATCGTCTGTCGATCAATTTTTTAGTCAGAATATCATAAAAGGCTTCATTTTCCTTTAAGGTAATCAACCTTGCATCCGTTGTGTGACGCGTGATCACGACACGATCCTGCGGCGTCAAAGGGATCGCCTGCTCGGCATCCACCGTCAGATACGCTTCCGATTTTGCGGTAACCGTCAGTTCGTTACGATCGGAGAACAGATACGGACGCGTGTGCATCGCGTGCGGACAAATCGGCGTAAGCAACATACAGTTGAGCGACGGATCCACGATCGGCCCTCCCGCCGAAAGCGAATAGGCTGTTGAACCCGTAGGCGTTGCCACAATCACACCGTCGGCACGGTAGGTACTGACCGAGCGACCGTCACTGAACACCTCCAGCTGTACAAGGCGCGACAAATTGCCGTGGGACACCACCGCTTCATTCAGTGCCGTAAAATGCAGATCCCCGTCGGGACGTTTCAACGTTACCTCCAGCATCATGCGCGCTTCGGTTTTGTAGGCGCCGCTCATAAGGCGCTCCAGCCGATCCAGCTGGTCCATCTCCACGCCCGCCATAAAGCCGACCGTGCCGCCGTTTACACCGAGAACGGGGAGTCCGAATTCCGCCGCATGCTTCGCAACGTGCATCATCGAGCCGTCGCCGCCGAGCACCACCGCTATATCACAATCGGATAATGCCGCCGACTCCGATGCGGTCATCGGGCCATCCTCCCACGCCATAGGAATCAAATCCGCTCCGAGCGAGCGCAACCGTTTCTCCAGCATCGGCGCGGCCTCAGCCGCCCCTGCCGCCGCACGGTTTACCACATATGCGATCTTCATCAACGTCACCACCGTTTCTCTTACAGATTCATAAACGCCTGACGCACCAGTTCGGCAGGCGGCAACACCGTATGTGCCGCACCCTTGCTGAGTCGGGCTATATATTCGATATTTCCTTCGCCGCCCTTTACGGGAGACCAAGACAAATACGAACAGCTGTACCCCGCCTCCTGCCAGAAGCAAAGAAGCGTTTGCAATACGCGTACGTGGTCCTGCTCCTTACGCACCACTCCGCGTTTGGACAGCGCACGGCGTCCCGCTTCAAACTGCGGTTTGATCAGACAGACCACACTGCCGTTTTCGGCAAGCAGACGGACCACAGACTCCCAGATCTGCGTCAGGGAGATAAACGAAACATCAACGGTACACACGGCGAGACTGCGGTCGGGAATCGCCGCCGCCACCGCTTCGCGATGACGGATGTCCAAGCCTTCCAGCGATATTACGCGGGGATCCTCGCGCAAAGACTGTGCCAGCTGATCGTGCCCGACATCGATCGCATACACCTTCGCCGCCCCGTGCTGAAGCAGACAATCGGTAAAGCCTCCTGTCGATGCACCGATATCGGCACAGGTACATCCTTCCACCGACAGTGACGTGTTATCCAACACCTTCAGCAGTTTTTCTCCGCCGCGGCTGACAAACCGTTCTTTGACGGAACAGGCGATGTCATCGTCATCCGAGACGGTCGCCGACGGTTTCAAGACGACCTTACCGTTCACCGTTACCGCACCCTCCTGAATCAGGCGCTTTGCTTTATCGCGACCGCCCACCAGACCGATACTCACGACCGCCGCGTCCAGGCGCCGTTCACTCATCGGGCATTTCCTCCTCTTCGGTTGCGGCGGAATCTGCCTCATCCGATGACTCCTGCATCTCTTCGGTCGGCGTTGCCTCCTGAGCCGCCTCTTCCGTCTGGTCAAACTCGATCTCCGGCTGACACACAGGCGGATCAAACTCGTTCACGCCATCCTCGGCAGATATTTCGTTGACCGCCGCTACAATGCCGCTCACGTCCAGTCCGACCATCTGCAAGCCTTCATCCACTTTGCAAGCGGGAATAAACCGATCGATCGCATGAAGCTCATATGTGCGGGCAAAGTTGTTTTCGGCAAGCAAATTGCCGAACAGCTCACCGACACCGCCGTGACGGCTACCTTCTTCAAAGAACAATACTCGGAAATACGTCAGCGCCACACGAACACACGCGGGATCGATCGGTTTGATTCGATTGAGCTTCAGCACCGACACAAAGCATCCATTCTTAGCCAGCTCGTTAGCCGCAGCCATAATCGGCCCAAACATACGTCCGTAGGTCACAAGAAGCACCTCGGAACGACGCGAACGATACCACGTAAACGGTTGATAATCCGGCTTGTAGCCGGCGGGAATCATAAGCTCCCCGCCCTTCGGATAGCGAACAGCCGCTATACCGTCAACATCATAAATCGCCTGACGGAGATGCACCTTGAATTCCTCAAAGCAACACGGTGCATACACCGTGGCATGCGGAATGGCGTTGAGCATCGGCACGTCAAAAATACCCTGATGCGTTTCACCGTCATCAGGAACAATACCCGCACGGTCGATCGCCAGCACAATATGGCTGTTGATGATGGAGGTATCGTTAAGCAGCTGATCAAAGCTACGCTGTAAAAACGTCGAATACACCGCAAAAACAGGCACCATTCCGTTTTGTGCCAAACCGGACGCAAAGGTCACAGCGTGGCTTTCAGCAATTCCGACATCAAAGCAACGCTTCGGGTATTTGTGCGCTACCTCCGTCAAGCCCGTACCGTCGGTCATCGCCGCCGTAATACAGCACAAGCGCTCATCCTCTTCCATCAGCTGTAACGCCTGCTCACCGAACACCTTCGAAAAGGTATTTCCGGCGGGTGCCGTCTCTCCGGTCTCGGGATCAAACGCACCGATCCCGTGAAAAATATCAGGGTTCTTTTCCGCAAGCGCATAGCCCTTGCCCTTGACCGTATCCACATGAAGCAGGACAGGCTTACCGATGTCCTTTGCCGCCTCCAACGCTCTTGTCAGATCGCGGATGCTGTGACCGTCCACCGGGCCGAGATAATAATAGCCCATATCCTCAAACATCGAGCTTTGACGGTAGAGATGGGTTTTCAGGCTGTCCTTGACAGCCACCATCATACGGTAAATCCCTTTGCCGATCAGCGGGACACGGCGTACGCCGCCGCCGAAGTTCCGCTTAAAACGGACATAACGCGGGCGCGAACGCATCCGCGACAGATGCCGCGCAACAAAGCCGACATTGTCGTTGATGGACATACGGTTATCGTTCATCAGAATGATCAGACGGTCACTGCTACGGCCCGCATTGCTGAGGCCTTCGTAGAACAAGCCGCCCGTCATCGCTCCGTCACCGACCACCGCGAGCACCGTACCGTCCTCGCCGAGGAGAGATTTCGCCTTGGCAAGGCCGTTTGCCGCCGAAACGGCGGTACTGCTGTGCCCCGCAATAAACGTATCATACGGGCTCTCCTTCGGCGAAGGGAAGCCCGACACGCCATCCTTACGGCGCAAGGTGTCAAACGACGCGGCACGGCCGCTGAGCAATTTATGGGTATAGCACTGGTGCCCCACGTCGAACACCAGCTGATCCTGCTCCATATCAAACACACGGTGAATGGCAATGGTCAATTCGACCGTACCGAGATTGGAGGACAGATGTCCGCCGTTTTTCGACACCGTCCCGACAAGCGTCTGACGGATCTCTTCGGACAGCTGTACAAGCTGTTCCTCCGACAGCGTCTTTACATCCGCCGGTGTCCGGATCGTTGATAATATGGAATGTTGTTGATCTGTCATAACAATACTTCCTTAATATCTATTCCTCGTTTGCGGGCCGACTTTAAATCAGAAGGCACACAGCAATGGCAATCAGAATACCGAGCAGCACACCGACCAGCACCTCAATGGGACGGTGACCGAGAAATTCCTTAAGATCGCCCGGTGTATCGTCTTCATCCTCTTCAAGATCGTTCTGCTCCTGCCATTCACGCATATACTTGTTGAGGAGGCGTGCGTGGAGTCCCGCCTGCCAGCGGACACCCATGGCGTCATGCAACGTTACAAATGCAAAAATCATCGCAATGGCAAAAAACGTCGAATCGACACCCTCTTCCATAGCAGTGGCAATGGTCATCGCCGTCACCATACAGGAGTGCGAGCTGGGCATACCGCCGGAGCCGTTAATACGCTCCGATGCAAACGATTTGGTCTTGATCGAAGTGATCACAACCTTTGCGCTCTGCGCAATAAACCAGCCGAGAACGCCGGCGATAAACACTTCATTGCAAAGCAAACTTAAAAACGCATCCATTTTCGCTTCCTCCTCATATATTACGGCGTAACAACGCCGTTGTCAGCGCAGTCAGCTCCTCCGCCTCTTCGCCGAACACGGAAAGAGCCCTTAGTGCCGCCTGTGTATGCTCCTCCGCATAGCGCTTTGCCGCTTCCAGACCGAGCAAGGACACAAACGTCACCTTTCGGTTATCAGCATCGGCACCAACCGGTTTGCCGAGTATCTCTGCCGAGGACGTAACATCCAGAATATCATCAACAATCTGGAAGCAAAGCCCCAACTCCATACCGTAGCGACGCGCCGCTTCTCGTTTCTCCTCATTCGCTCCGCCGAGCACCGCGCCCATTTCACAAGCAGCCGTCAGCAGTGCCCCCGTTTTCCCTGCTTGCAACACTTGCAGTGTCGAAAGATCGATGTCCTTACCTTCACTTTCGAGATCGATCGTCTGGCCACCGACCATACCGTTGATCCCCGAAGCATCTGCCAGCACGCGCATCGCTTCCAACGCACGTTCGGCACCGACCGCTTTGGAGGCACGCCGTGACAATCCCCACTCAAACGCACGGTTAAGCAAGCCGTCCCCTGCCAGCAGGGCCATATCCTCGCCGAACGCCGCAAAGGTCGAAGGACGACCGCGGCGGACGGTGCTGTTGTCCATACACGGCAGGTCGTCATGTACAAGAGAATAGCAATGGATCATTTCGATCGCTGCCGCAAAGGGCAGTGCCGCCGCTTCATCTCCGCCGCAAAGGCGGGCGAATAACAGTACCAGCAACGGGCGCAGTCGCTTACCGCCCTCTTCGCAGGCATACGCCATCGCTTTGGATACAGTAGCCTGCAACGTATCCGTCGGAGGCATCGAATCCATCAGCTCCTGCTCGATCTGTCGGAGCAACTCTTTCATAGTAGGTGTGTAGAGTTCCATAAACCGTTTCTACTCCTTAAACGCGTTATTCACTGAGAGCCTCTCCCATCGATCGCATCGTATCCTCGGGAACCGACAACGTCTCTCCGTCTCCGTTTTCCGCATTGGTCAGTTTTACGATCTTCTGCTCGGCCGTTTTCAACGCATTCTGACAAAACGCGGTCAGGCGCGCTCCTTCCTCAAACAGCTTCAGCGAATCATCGAGCGTACTGCGACCGCTTTCCAGCGTCGCTACGATCTGTTCCAGGCGTGCCATCGCCTGCTCAAAGGTCAACTCCGAAGACATATGTTTTCACCTCAAGTTTCTTCAACCGTGCAGGCAAGCTCGCCGTCACACAGTCGTATTGCCAAGCGGTCGCCCACTTGCACATCGGTCACGGATTTCACGACCGACCGTTCTTTATACGGAATCGCATAGCCGCGTCCGAGTACTTTAAGCGGACTCAACGCGTCGAGTTTAGCCGCCGATGCCGCCAGCCGTCCTGCCGCACGCTGCAGCTGTGATGACGAAGACGATGTCAGCGCACGCGTCAGCATATCCAGCCGCATCTGCCGTTCTTCGACGTAAAAGAGCGGCGAGCGCAGGCAACGCTTATCACCAAGCATTTTCAAGCGATGCTGTTCCCGCTCAAGAGCACGTCTGCAAAGCTGTTCGCTCCGATCCTTCACCGTCGACAGCGTGCGCATCAGTGCCGCCGCATCGGGCACCGCGAGCTCTGCCGCCGCCGAGGGTGTCGGCGCTCGCAGGTCGGACGCAAAATCGCAGATCGTAAAATCCGTCTCGTGTCCGACCGCTGAAATGATCGGTACGGGACATCCCGCCACCGCTCGTGCTACGCGCTCATCATTAAACGCCCACAGCTCCTCCAGCGAGCCGCCGCCCCGACCGACGATGATCACATCGACATCGGGGATCGCCGCCACACGCGCAATCGCATCCACGATCTGCGGCGGCGCGCCGTCTCCCTGTACAAGCACGGGAGCAAACAGCACCTTGGCAAGCGGATATCGCCGCCCGAGCACGTTAAGAATATCGCGTACCGCCGCACCTGTCGGAGACGTAATCACGCCGACCGTGCGCGGATAACGAGGCAACGGACGCTTACGCGCCTCGTCAAACAATCCCTCTGCCGCCAGCTTTTTCTTCAGCTGTTCAAACGCGATCTGCAACGAGCCGACACCGTCGGGCTGCATAGCATCGATATATAACTGGTAAGAGCCGTCCTTTTCGTACAGCGAGACGCGCGCCTTCACGATCACCTTCATACCGTTTTCCGGCGTGAAGGTAAGCTTCGAAGCGGCACCGCGGAACATCACGGCACGTACCAACGCATTTTCGTCTTTTAAGGACATATATAAATGTCCCGATTTGTAATGGTTCGTAAAATTGCTGATCTCGCCGCCGATATAGACCGCCGCCACATTGCGGTCCCCCTCCAGAAGGGTTTTGACGTAACGGTTCAGCTGTGTGATGGTAATGACCTTCAAGGCCTTTCACCCTCTCCGTCGGGAATCTGTCCCGTATGCTTGATCGCTGTCAGTACCGCGATCCCCGCCGCGTTATCCGCCGAAAACACCGGAGCGGCAAAGCGGCCGCCGAAGCGTTCGGATAACGCCGCCTTCAGCAAGGAATTCGACATCACGCCGCCCGCGTAAATGAGCGGCAAACGACCGTAGACTTCCCAAAGATGCGCCGTCATCGCACTTACGGCCGCCTCCACGCTTTGAAGACAAAACCGCGCAACACGCGACGGTGCTTCTCCTTTTGCGAGAAGCATTTCACATTGGTTCTGCACACCCGACAGGTGACAACAGCCGTCACGCATCGTCGGGCGGATGCTTGTCCACGGCTCCGATTGCAACGCAAGCTGTTCGAGCGCCGGCCCGGCGGGAAACGGTAAGCCGAGCATCCCGCCGACACGATCGATCAGCTGTCCTGCTTTCAAATCAAGCGAACGCGCCACCACGTGACAGCGCAGGATCTCCTCCTCGTCCGGCTCCACGAGCAGGGCATCCGTCGTGCCGCCCGATACGTGAAACGCCAGAAAGCGCTCGCGGATCCACGGCAGACAGCCCGCTCCGTACAGAGCGGCCGCTACGTGTCCCTGCTGATGTGTGAAGCGGTAAAACGGAACACGCAGAACCGCCGCGATCTCCCGTCCCGCTCCGGCACCCGCCAGAAAGCACGGCATATACGATCCGTCCGCCTGTTGCGGACGGTCGGACGCTCCCACACAAGTAATCGGGCGGTCAAATGACGCGCGCAGTCGCTCGACGATGACGGGCAATTGTTTCACATGATGAAACAGCGCGTCGCTTTGTCGAAGCCCCATCTGCCCTTCCGCCACGGGAAGCAGCTGCTTTTCCTGCACCAGCTTGTCCTCCGACGGGCAATACACAGCCGCCGACGTCGTATAATTGCTGGTATCCAATCCGAGCGCCGTCATCAGGCATCGGCCTCCGTATCGTCGGAATCCCCTCTTTTTCGCGCCACAGCGCCGAGAACACCGTTGATAAAGGGCGGCTCATCGTCCGCGCCGTAGGTCTTCGCCAGCTCGACCGCTTCGTTGATGGCGACGCTGACAGGCGTCTCCTCCACATACAGCATTTCGTACAGCGCCAGACGCAGGAGCGACAACGTCACCTTCGACAGGCGGTTCTTGCTCCAACGGTGGGAATGCTCTTCGATCAGGCGATCGTTTTCAAGCGCATATTCGTCCGCACCGAGCGCCAAGCGCACGGCAAATTCATCAGGCTCGATATCCCTCGCCTCGATTGCACGGTCGATGATCTCCTGCATATCCGTCTCATCAAAGCACTTTTCGAACAATAATAAGAAAGCCAGTTCTCTGGACTTGCGACGTGCCATAGGCTTTTCCGTTCCTTCCTTCGTTATGTCTTTCATAAAACAAAGAAACCCTCTACATAGTGCCTATGCAGAGGGGATTCTCGTCTGATTCCGACCTGCTGCCGAGACAACCCTTCGCAGCCAAGCCAAGATCAATCCGCTTCCTGTTCGGTTGTCTGAGGTTCTTCGGTGGCACGCACCACGTGGATATTGACCTTCGTCACGGGGCTTCCCGTCATGGATTGCACCGCCGCCTTAACCGCCTTCTGTACCTGCTCGGCCACAGTCGGCACATGCGCACTGACGGTCACGTTAAGATACACATCGAGCACCGTCTCATTCGGGTTGCTCATCACCTGGATCGAGCGGGCCGCCTCTGAGCACATCACATTGCGGATCGTCATCGGACGCTGTGCCATCGACGAAACGCCCGCTACCTCCAACGCCGCATTACAGGCGATGGTCGCGATCACGTCCTCGGAAATGATGCAGCTGCCGTCGGTAACCTGATAGGTTTGTTCACTCATATTGAGCTCCCCCTTTTTTGGAATGGTATAAACACCTGTATATAGTATACCATTCTTTTTGACGTTTCGCAACTGCTTTTTTTATTTTTCGGAGACAACGGTTATTCCACCGCCGTAATCTGCAGATTTTGCGCGGAAATCCCCGTTTGAGACATAACGATCTGCGAAATCTGCAACGTTTCCGCCTCGGTCAGCTCCGCCGCCTTGACGGCAACATGGCACACACCGTTCTCCAGATAGGCAACGCAATCCGCAAACCCTTTGGCTTTGATCAGGCTTTCTACGGCGTCCTCCTGCTCCACCGCTTTCGCTTCGGCCGCGGCCGCCGTCACGGCTTCCTGCTGCAAAGACGCCTCCAGCTTCACATCCTGCAAGGTCTCCTGCAAAATATCGAGCGCCTCCTGCCGTGCCGCCTCGCGATTTCGACGAGCCGCCGTAAAATAATCCTCCTCGGCAACCGTGCTGTTGACGAACTGCGATTCTCCCAGTGCCCGTGTGGTAGCCGTTGTCCCTGTGGGAGCGCTCACCGTCGGCGTATTGGAGGCAACATAATAATTCAGATACACCGCCGCCCCGAGAAGCAACACCATCAATCCCAGCACCATTTGCTTTTTACCGAACCGTTTTTCCTTCATTCCAAAAACCCCTTTCACGGATTAAGATAACGGTATCACGCACACCCGTCGGTCTGTGGTATTCAGCGCCGTTCGGACCGCCTCCCTGACAAGTGCCGCCACCGTTGGATCACTTGCCCCCTCGCACGCCACCACGACACCGCGCACGGTCGGCTGAATCTCCGTAACAAGCAAGCCCTGCCGCCCGTCCGCCGCTTCCACCGTAACAACCGAGGTCTGCATATCATCCCGTACCGACACGTCCCCGCTGTCGCTTTGCGTGCGGTCGGAATTGCTTTTTTCCTCATTGGCATAAATGTACTCCACGCCGTTTTCCAGTGTGATCATCACCTCGCAAGCACCGGCTCCGCGTACGGCGCTGACCATCGCCTCTACCCGTTCCTCCAGCTCCTGCGTATACTGTTGCGCGTCATAAGTCGGCGCCGTCTCCGCTTCGTTCCCGCCGACGAGGCACGAAATCGCAAGCAACACAACGCCGCATACGCCGAGCAAAACCAATACTACGGTTTTTCGATCGGTTTCATACGCGGAACGAAGACGCTGCAACCATGTTTGTTCCTTTTTTTCTTCAATCGGCATAATACACCTCCAGCGCCGTTCCCCACACCTGTTCCAGCTGTTGCACCGCTCCTTGCGCAAGCGGATGTTCCTTCCCGTCGAACACCACGTCCGCACGTTCGATATATATGCTGTCGTCACGCGTGATATCCCTGTAAATCCGCACCTCTCTGACCGTCACACCGAGGCGCGCCTCGGCGTCCTGCCGCATGGCCTCCTCCAGCACCTCCGTGATCTGCTCCGTAACCGTATCATTCAGCGCCGTAGGGACGTCGGTCACGGGAGTCGCCTGCACAAGCCAACCGCCGGCCAAGCGAAACAACGAGGACAGCGGCGACAAAAAGCATCCGAAAAACGCCACGGCAACCAGCACGGAAAACACACGCTTTACCGCGCCGTCCGGCACAAGCTGTTCCAAAACGGCACAGCCGATCCCCGCCGCGCACAATCCAACCGTCCACTCCTCCACAAGCTATCCGCCTCCTACCGTTATCGTTGTCAGCGTTACCGCTACGATCATCAGCAACGCCGACGAGGAAAGCACCGCGATCAGGGTGCGTACAATCCCGCGTGCCGTCTCGATCGCCGCTCCGAGCGTTCCGAAGGAAAACAGCTCCGCCGCCAGTCCCGCGATATTCAACAGCACACTCCACACCGCACACTCTATCAGCGTCGGCACCGCAATCAGCACCGTACCGAATATACCGAACGCGCCTACCGTCCCTTTCAGCGCCGACAGGCATCCGCGCACGGTATACAGCGCCTCCGACAGGGAACCGCCGACAACAGGGACCAGACCGGCCACCGAAAACCGCATCACTCGCCCGCCGACGCTGTCGGCGCTTGCGGTCAGTACGCCTTGAAACGATAACAATCCCACAAACACGGTAAGCGATAATCCGAGAAGCCATACCGCCGCCTTATTGACAAACGTCCCCACCTGTGCGAGATGTGAGCCGCGACTCACCGCACCGCTGAGCCCGAGCGCGAGAGCCGCGCACAGGAGCGGCATGATCACCGTCTGCGTCAGCAAGGATATCCCCTGTGCCGCCGCCAGCATCAGCGTCTGATGCGATACCGCCGAAAGTGCCATCCCCTGCGACGCTAACGCCGACGCATAAACGGGCGCAAATCCAAGCGAAAAGACCGCCGCGCTTTCCGCGGCCTCCGCCGCACGCATCAGCGTTTTCCAGAGCGGAATCAGAAGCGGTGTGACCGCCGCCATAAACGACAGAATACGATACAGCTCCGCCTGTGCTCCTCCCTGCGGCTGCAATGCCGTAAACAATCCGCTCAGCAGGATCAGTCCCAAAAGCGAAGCGACCGCCGCAAGCGGTCCTGCCGCCTCCTCACTCAGCAAATCCCACAAAGAAGACAACACCGTCTGCGGTTGCAAGGCGGTCAGTGCTTCCAATGATAAGCTATCGATGCCGAGCGTATCCAGAAGGCGGCGTGTGTGCGGCGGTAAGCTTTCAAACAACGCCGTGGCCCCCGATGCCTCCAGCTGTTCATCAAAGAACGCCCGGCTATCCTCCGCTCTGCATCTCAGTGACGGCAAGACGCATACCAGTACGGCCGCAAGAACGATCGCCGCTATACGCTTCACATCCCCACCGCCTCTCCGCGCACCACCTGTTCGAGCATCGTCACCGCATACTCAAACAACGGCATCCCGCAAACAAGAAGCATCACCTTTCCGCCGAGTTCCGCTTTTGATGCCAACGCCGCCTCCCCCGCATCGCGGCAGGCATCCGCCGCAAACTGCGTCAGCAAGCTGATACCGAGCGCTTTTGTCAGTATCTCCGCGAACGGCACGGCATCCGACAGACGTCCGAGCAGCTCAGCCGTCCGCTCCAGCACGGGCCAGACCGCCGACAGCGCCCCGCCGAACAGCAACAGGCCGACCGCCAGCGACAGCACCAAAGCAAACGCGGGCTGTGTATGACGCAACGTAACGGCGAGCACAGCGGCCGTCACCACGATCCCGAGCAATCCCAAGACAGTCATACAACCCTCACAAGCCGAACGCCGATTTGACGGTATCAAACAGCGTACTGATCTCGGATACGATGATGGTCAGCACCACAATCAGACCGCTGAGTGTCGTCAGCATCGCCTGCTCCTCCCGTCCCGAACGGATCAGCACCTGATTCAGCACCGCCACCAATATACCGATGGCGGCAATTTTAAAAATCAGATCCACATCCATACGTCAGACCTCCTTTATATGAGCAATAATCCGATACTTATTCCCGCACAGATCCCCATCGACGCATACACCTTCGCGGATTTCAAAGCCCGCAACCGTGCGGCCTCTTTATACTCCGAAGCGCGGCGGGCGCAATAGGCCAAATGACTCAGCTGTCCTTCAAGATCGGTGGTACCGAGTGTCTGAAACACCGTTTGTGCAAACGCCCGCTCTTCCCGTGACAGCCCCTGCGGTACCGTCAGTCTGTCATCCGCCCGATAGCTCCGAAGCCACGTCAATGCGCAAAGATCCTCCTTCGGCATCTCGGCAAGCAGGCTCTGAACCGACGCTCCCGAGTAGCTGAGCAACCCGTGAAGACGAAGAAGAAGCTGTTCCCACGCCTGCCAGCGCTGTTCACGCCGAAGCAGTCGGTGTGCCGCCGAGCATCCGATCCCTGCACAGGAACACACGATCAACAGGATCGCCGCCGTCTTCAAGATAATCACCCGCCCTTCGGATCGTCGACGCCTCGCAATAATGCAAGCAAAACGGCAATTGTGTTACAAGCGAAAAGCCGCCCGCCTCCAACGTTCGTCGCGCATACGGACGCAGTGCCAGGTCGGACGGCGATGTAATATGAGCCGATGCGATCACCGCCACCCCGCAAAACAGACTTTGTGTCACCGCCTGCCATTCTGCCTCACTTCCGAGCTCATCGACGATCAACAGCTCGGGAGACAGCGTCCGCACGGCCTGCATCATTCCCTCCGCCTTCGGACACCCGCATAACACATCGCAATACGGCAGACCGAAGGCGCTCAGCTCCGAGCGCTCATCCACGACACAAACGCGCCTCTGTTCACCGAGCAACCGCGCCAGATCACGAAGCAACGTGGTTTTTCCGCTTGCGGGCGCCCCGCAAAGAAGCATACTGCGAAGCGGATCGCCGACGATATGCTTCAGAAGAGGGATCGAACAGCCGTCCGCCTTACGCGGGATGCGGATACAGAGCGAGGACAGCGACCGATAGGAGGTGATGACTCCGTCCTTTATCACCGCCGTGCCCGCTATACCGACACGATAGCCGCCCGTCGCCGTCACAAATCCCTGCGACAGCTCGGTCTGATGAGTATGCACCGCGTACCCGCACAGCCGCTGAAAGCACTCCTGTAACAGCGGCTGTGTAACCGTCAAAGGGAGGCTCTCCTGTCCCGTTGCCGTGCTCAGCCGTATCGGTGCGCCGACGCGCAAGCGCACCTCCTGCACCGTCTGCCAGATACCAAGCGGAACCGCCTCAAGACAAGCGGCCACGGGCGGCGCCAGCAATTTCAGCAAGCTCGTCCGACTCTCGCTCACATCCCTCACGTCCTTTCGTGACCATCCTATGCATGTCCGCTTAAAAATAGACCTGTCCGATGCGCGGGGACACGTCTTTTAAAATTTTTTCAAATTTTTCTCATTTACCACTTTACTTTGGTAACACAATGCGATATAATGAACACCGTGCGAACCGGCACACAATATTTATTGTTTAAAGGAGAACTATCGTATGAAACGCATTCTTTCCTGCCTTCTGGCAATTCTGATGATGACGCTTGCCTTCGCGGGCTGCTCGAGCACCCCTGCCGATGCCCCCGCCGACGGCGAAACCAAAACCTTTACCGTCGGCTTCGACGCGGCCTTCCCGCCCTACGGCTATGCCGACGAAAACGGCGAGTATGTCGGCTTTGACCTCGATCTTGCCGCCGAAGTGGCCAAGCGTAACAACTGGGAGCTGGTGCTCAAGCCCATCGACTGGAACGCGAAGGATATGCAGCTGGATTCCGGCGCGATCGATTGCATCTGGAACGGCTTCACCAGCAACGGCCGTGAGGACAGCTACACCTGGTCGAAGCCCTATGTCGACAACAGCCAGGTGATCGTTGTGCGCGCGGATGCCGGCATTGCAAAGCTGACCGATCTTGCGGACAAAACCGTGATCGTGCAGACCGAATCCTCCGCCGAAGCGGCTCTGACGGCCGAAGAGGACAACGACGCGAACCTCGCTCTCGCGGCCACCTTCAAGAAGCTGGAGCGCGTGCCCGATTACAACACCGCTTTTATGAAGCTGGAATCCGGCGCGGCGGACGCCGTTGCGATGGACGTCGGTGTGGCGAACTATCAGGTCACCTCCCGCGGCGAAGGCTTTGTCATTCTTGACGAAACCATCTCCGAGGAGCAGTACGGTGTCGGCTTCAAGCTCGGCAACACCGAACTGCGCGACACGGTGGAAGCCACCCTCGATGCGATGGTCGCCGACGGCACCTTTACGAAGATCGCCGAAGAGTGGGGCCTGTCCGATGCCGTTTGCCTCGGCAAATAATCCGAAACCTGCAAGCCTTATGAGGTGAGCGTGTTCACGCGCTCACCTCATTTCCTGCGTTTTTGCGCACTATTTCGATTACGGAGGCGTTTTTGTGGAACAAGTCCTTGGAGTATTCACCTACATCGGCAGTATGCTGTCGCAAATGAGCGAGGGCATTGTCAACAGCCTGCTCATCTTTGCGATGACCTTGCTGTTCTCGTTGCCGCTCGGCCTGTTGGTCGCGTTCGGACGTATGTCCCGTTTTAAGACGGTCAGCCTGCTGTTCAAATTCTATATTTCCGTGATGCGCGGTACGCCGCTGATGCTCCAGATCATTCTGATCTATTTCGGGCCGTATTACCTGTTCCGCATCAGCCCGGCGCAGGATGCGCTGATTCCGATCATCATCGCCTTCGTGCTGAACTACGCGGCTTACTTTGCCGAGATTTATCGCGGCGGCATCGAATCCATTGTCAAAGGACAGTACGAGGCCGCCAATGTGCTCGGTCTTTCCAAGCCGCACACCTTCATCCGCATCATTCTTCCGCAGGTGATCAAGCGGATCCTTCCCGCCGTGACCAATGAGGTGATCACGCTTGTCAAGGATACCTCGCTGGCGCAGATCCTTCTCCACGAGGAAATGTTCAACCTCGCCAACGTCATCGCCGCACGCGAATGCACCATTGCACCGCTTCTTGTAGCCGGTCTTTTCTACTACCTGTTCAATCTTCTTGTCGCCTTTGTTATGGGGCGTATTGAGAAGAAACTGAACTACTATCAATAAAAGGAGGTATCTCTTATGAATCTGTTAGAGGTTCGCCATCTGCAAAAAGCGTTTGGCGACAATGCAGTCCTGCGTGATATCTCCTTTGAGGTGCATCAAGGCTCGGTCGTCGCGATCATCGGGCCGTCCGGATCGGGTAAATCCACGCTTCTGCGGTGTATGACGATGCTCGAAACCGCCGACAGCGGCGAAATTGATTACGGCAAGCTCCGTATGCTTCGTCCTCTCGGAAACGGGCGGTCGGCATACGCCGACAAGGCCACCCTGAAGGAGATTAAAAAGCAATTCGGCCTTGTGTTTCAAAACTTCAATCTGTTTCCGCATATGTCTGTGCTGAGCAACCTGATCGAGGCTCCCGTGCATGTGCTCGGTATCAAAAAGGACGAGGCGATCGCCTATGCCCGTGAGCTTCTTGAAAAGGTCGGATTGTCCGATAAGGAAGCCGCCTACCCGTGTGAGCTGTCGGGCGGTCAGCAACAGCGTGTGGCCATCGCCCGCGCCTTGGCGATGAAGCCGAATATACTCTTTTTTGACGAGCCGACCTCGGCGCTTGATCCGGAGCTGACGGGAGAGATCCTGAAGGTGATCCGTGCACTCGCCGAAGAAAATATGACAATGGTCATCGTGACGCACGAAATGAAATTTGCACACGATGTATCCGACCACGTCATCTTTATGGACGGCGGTGTCATCATCGAACAGGGCGATCCGCGCGAGGTCATTGACAATCCGCAGAACAAGCGCACTCAGGCGTTTTTAAGCCGCATCACCGAAGCATAAACCATTCAGCCGAGGCGACTCCGTCTCGGCTGTTCTTTTTCAAGGAAAGAAGGCCTTCTTTATGTACATCGATTTCCACACCCATATTTTCCCCGAAAAGATTGCCGCCGCTACCGTTGCTCACCTCGGAGAGCTGTGCGAAATCGCCCCCTCTACCGACGGCACGGCAAGCGGCCTGCGTCAATCGATGGACCGTGCGGGTATTGCTCTCTCCGTCGTACTCCCTGTGGTCACAAAGCCCTCACAGTTTGCATCCATCAACCGCTTTGCCGCCGCCGTTAATGCCGAAAACGACCGTCTGATCTCCTTCGGAGGCATCCATCCCGATAACGACGCGATCGAGGACAAGCTCGACGAGATCGTGTCGCTCGGCCTTAAAGGCATCAAACTGCATCCCGATTATCAAGGGGTATTCATTGATGATGAGCGGTACCTCCGCATCTTACAGGGTGCCGTAGACCGCAACCTTCTCGTCTCCATCCACGCGGGCATTGACAAAGGACTTCCCGACACGGTGCACTGTCCGCCCGCACGCACGCGCAAAGCACTCGACGCTTTGACACTCCCCTCCGAGCCGCGCATCATTCTCGCGCACGGCGGCGGATGGGGCTGCTGGGACGAGGTGGAAACGTATCTCGTCGGACAACCCGTCTACTTCGATCTCGGAGTCACCGTCGAGTACATCGAAGAAGCACAATTGCTCCGTCTGATCCGTTCGCATTCCGCTGAACGTATTCTGTTTGCCACCGATGCACCGTGGAGCGACCAGGCGAATATTGTCAGGCGTTTTGAGGCTCTGCCGCTGACCGACGCGGAGCGTCACGCGATCGCCTACGGCAATGCCGCCGCCTTACTCGGATATTGACAACTGCCGCAATCACTGCTATACTGTCTCGTTGTATTTTGACGTTTTTCGTGTTTTCAAAGAAGGAGCTTTCCGTCTATGTCTCAACCTGTTCAACAAAATAAAATGGGCGTGATGCCCGTTCATCGCCTGTTGATCTCTATGGCCTTGCCGATGATCATTTCCATGCTCGTACAGGCCATGTACAACATTGTCGACAGCATCTACGTTGCACAGATCAACGAGGAGGCGCTGTCCGCCGTCACCGTTGCCTTCCCCATCCAGAACCTGATGATCGCCGTCGGCGCGGGCACGGGCGTCGGTATCAACGCCTTGCTCTCGCGCAGTCTCGGAGAAGGCAACCACAAGGAGGCAAGCCGTGCCGCCAACAACGGTATTTTTCTGGCATTCCTCAGCTTTCTCGCGTTTCTGATATTCGGTTTGCTGGCAACCCCGTTTTATGTGTCGACACAGACGGACAACCCCGTGGTAGCGGACTATGCAACACAGTACCTGCAGCTCTGCTGCGGGCTGTCGTTCGGTATTTTCGGACAGTTTGTGTTCGAGCGTCTCCTGCAGGCCACCGGCAAGACCTTCTACACAATGATCACACAGGGTGTCGGTGCGGTGATCAACATTGTGCTTGATCCGCTGTTTATCTTCGGTGGCTTGGGGATTCCCGCAATGGGCGTTGCCGGTGCGGCCATCGCCACCGTATTCGGCCAGTGTGTGGCAATGCTGATGGCCATCCTGTTCAACCTGCGTGTCAACAAGGAGATCCATCTCTCCCTTCGCGGCTTCCGTCCGAACGGACGCACCATCCGCAAAATCTATGCGGTCGGTGTACCGTCCGTCATCATGGGTTCGATCGCTTCCGTAATGACCTTCTTCTTCAACATTATTCTGCGTTCGATGGGCCCGCTGGGAGCCGATTCGGGCATTCCCGTGTTCGGCACCTACTTCAAGCTGCAGAGCTTCATCTTTATGCCTGTTTTCGGTCTGAACAACGGTATGGTGCCGATTGTCGCGTTCAACTACGGCGCAAAAAAGCCCGATCGCATTATGAAAACGATCCGTATCAGTATTACCTACGCGATGTCCATTATGCTGGTCGGCTTGCTGATTTTCCAGCTGGTTCCCGAGCTGCTCCTGACGCCCTTTAATCTCACCGCACAAACCACCGCCGTGGCCGTTCCCGCCCTGCGTACCATCAGCTGGAGCTTCGTGTTTGCGGGCTTCTGCATCATCATCACCTCGGTATTCCAAGCGCTTTCGCACGGTGTTCTCAGTTTGATCGTATCGGTCGGACGTCAGCTTGTCGTACTGGTCCCCGTTGCGTACTTGCTGTCGCTGAGCGGCCAAATCAACGCCGTCTGGTGGTCGTTCCCCATCGCAGAGCTGGCTTCTCTGACACTTTGCATCGTCTTTTTCATCCACCTTTACCGCAAAGAAATCCGCCCGCTCGGCACCGAATAACCGCCCTTCGCAACCGTCCGAAAGCCTTCGGACGGTTTTTTCTTGCATTCTCGACAAAGTGTGCTATAATGTGTACGTTTCCGTATATAGAAAGGAGGAAGCCCCGTGGGACACTATTTGCATACCAAATGGACACAAAGCATCAGCTATATACGCCGTGTGCTCAAGCTGTTGTTTCTGGCCGCGATCACAGGCGGTGTCGGTGGCTTGGTCGGCGTGGCATTTCACGCGAGTCTGGAAGTAGCCAATACCACCTTCGATCAGAACACCTGGTTGATCTGGCTCCTGCCCGTCGGAGGTATCCTCATCGTTCTTCTTCACGTGATCACGCATATGCTGGAATACGGCGGAACAGACGAGGTCATCGATTCTGTCCGCACGGGACATCATCTGCGTTTTATGGCCGCTCCCGTTATTTTTATCGCCACCTGCCTGACGCATCTGTTCGGCGGCTCTGCGGGACGCGAAGGTGCCGCCTTACAGCTCGGCGGCAGTATCGGCGTACAGATCGGCAAGCGTTTTGCCTTTAATGAACAGGATATGCATCTTGCGACGCTGTGCGGGATGAGCGCCTTCTTTTCCGCGTTATTCTGCACCCCGCTGACCGCGGTATTCTTTGCCGTCGAGGTGATCAGCGTCGGTGTGATGTACTATGTCGCGCTGTTGCCTTGCATGGGTGCCTCGCTTCTGGCTTACAGTATCTCCCTTGCACTCGGAGCAAAACCAATCACCTTTTCCGCTGTTATGCCGTCTTTTTCAGGCGATCTGCTTTGGAAAGTGGCGATTCTCGGCGTGCTATGCGCCCTTGTAAGCATCCTCTTTTGCGTCACAATGCGGGAGACCTCACGGTTTTTCAAAACCCGGTTCGCAAACCCGTTTGTCCGCATCACCGTCGGCGCACTGGCCGTCATCCTGCTGACACTGATCTGTCAGACTCACGATTATAACGGTGCCGGTATGAGTGTTGTATACCGCGCCGTCGACCACGGAGAGACGGTTCCTACGGCTTGGATCTGGAAAATGCTGTTTACCGCGATCACCATCGGCTGCGGCTTCAAGGGCGGTGAGATTGTACCGACACTGTTTGTCGGCGCGACCTTCGGCTGTCTGTGCGGTCCGTTTCTCGGTATGGATCCTTCGTTTGCGGCCGCTGTCGGTATGATCGCCGTATTCTGCGGAGCGGTCAACTGTCCCGTCACCTCCATTTTGCTGAGTGTCGAGTTGTTCGGTACGGAGTCCCTCCTGCTGTTTTCCGCCGCCTGCATTATCAGCTATATTTTGTCGGGCACCTTCAGTCTCTACCACGCCCAGAAAATTGTGTATTCCAAGCTTCGCACGTCTTGGATCAATCAAGCTACCAAATAAGAAAAAGCCGATGCTTCAACAGAAGCATCGGCTTTTTGATTTCTTCAGAATTCGTCGTCTTCCCCGTCAGGCATACCGCGCAGCACACCCTCAAGACTCTTGGTTTCACGGAAGGAGACGCAATCCCCGTCCCGCGCAAATATCAGATGATCCAGTAAATGCACACCGGCACCCATCAGCGTGATCGCCAGTCGGAGCGTTGTGTCCACGTCACTTTTGGACGGAACGGCGATCCCCGAGGGATGGTTATGTGCAATCACCACGCGCACGGCATTATCCGCCAACGCATGGCGTAATACCTCCCGCGTATTGACATCTGCCGACAGCGGAGAGCCGTGGGAGATTTTATGAACGCCGATCACACGCGTCAGGATATCCAGCGACAGCATCCAGACCTCCTCTTCGCCCTGATCCTCAAAGCGGGGACGAAGAAAATCCACCTGATCGGTCGTGCTGAGAAGCGACATTCCGAGCGGACGTTCTTCCTCGGCACAATACCGACGAAGATCCCCCACCAGATTCAGCAGAGTAGCCGCATTCGGTGTCATTCCTTCCACGCGAAGCAGCATAGCGCGATCCGCACCGAGCACATCACGCACCGAACCGAAGGTATCGATCAGACGATGTGCCAACGGATTGGTATCCCTGCGCGGGATGCCGTAAAACAGTAACAGCTCAATCAGCTCGTGAGGAGCAAAGCCTTCGGAGCCGTTTGAAATATAGCGCTCTCTGACGCGGTCGCGGTGACCGCCGTGAGAATGTTGGGGCACAGCCCTCACTCCGTTCTTTTGATGATCAGACCTCTGCTTACGGTTGCCGAGCCTGTAGGCTCCTCGCTGCAGCGCGTCTGACGGAAGCTCCTTGCACACTGCAGACGGTTGTCGGAACGGCCGCAGAAACGGCCTTCATACAGGATGTCCGCTTGCTTCGGAAGCTCAACCTTGACAGATCAGGTACAGCACGGGTGACCGCAAAGGTACCGTTAAATTTGACAAAAGTATTATAACAAAAAAATTTGTCTTTGAAAAGAGGGAAATGTATGATATAATACAAATAATGAAGATTTTTTAAAAAGGACGTTGTTTATGCAGCAGATCACCGTCACACCGAACGACGCGGGACAGCGTCTGGATAAATTTCTGCAAAAGACTTTCCGCCTTCTGCCTGCTTCGCTGATGTACAAGGCCATCCGCAAAAAGGATATCAAGCGCAACGGCAAACGGATCGCCGCCGAGGATAAGCTGGAAAGCGGCGATATTGTAAGCCTTTACCTGCCCGATGATGTGCTGGTGCGGGAAGCGCCCGTTCACGAGTTTATGCACGCCTCAAAATCCCTCTCCGTTGTTTACGAGGATGCGCATATTATGCTTTTGAATAAGCCCGTCGGCCTGCTGGTGCATCCCGACGACCGCGAGTTTACCGACACGCTGATTTTCCGTGTACAGCGGTACCTTTACGAGAAGGGTGAATACGATCCCGATGCCGAGCAAAGCTTTGCTCCCGCTCTTGTCAACCGCATCGACCGCAACACCTGCGGCATCGTCATTGCCGCGAAAACCGCCGCCGCGTTGCGCATCCTGAACGATAAGCTCAAAAAGCGGGAAATCGAAAAGCATTATCTGTGTCTGGTGTTCGGAACGATGCCCAAGCAAACCGATACACTGGAAGCGTTTCTCGATAAAAACGAAGCCAAGAACCGCGTCTATATTTCCAAGGACGAAGGACAAGGCCGCCGCATCGCCACCCGTTATACCGTGCTCGACGAAAAGGACGGCATCTCCCTTCTCGACATCGACCTGTTGACAGGGCGTACCCATCAGATCCGCGCTCACCTTGCTTCCGTCGGCCACCCGCTTCTCGGGGACGGGAAATACGGCAAGAACGAACAGAACAAGCGCTACGGTATGACCAAGCAAGCCCTCTGCTCCTATCGCCTGATCTTCCGCTTCCCGACCGATGCCGAGGAGCTGAACTACCTTCGGGATCGGGAATTCCGCCTCGACGACGTGTGGTTTGCCACCGCCTTTCGAAACGGTGAGATCCGTCCCCGTTTCACCCGCTGACTGCCATTGCTCATAATTCGACCGACAGGAGGATATGTATGAAACAGAATTACACCGTCACACTCCAAAAAGTTGCCAAGGAATGCAACCTTCAGACCGTCTACTGCCCCAAGCCTGAGGACAAGGTACTGATCCGCACGATGGACATCAACCGTCCCGGTATGGCATTCAACGGGTATTACGAATTCTTTGATTCCGATCGCATACAAATCATCGGTCACAGCGAGCACAGCTTCCTGCTGAGTCTGCCGCAGGAGGTGCGTGAGACGCGGCTGCGCGATTTTGTATCTTATGCCCCTGTGGCGATCATCATCGCCCGCAGTCTGAACCTGCCGGAGCTTGAGATGCTTTGCCGCGAATATGAGGTGCCGCTTTTAAGTACCCCGAACGGCACCTCGGAATGCATGGCCTCCGTCATCGCCTGCCTCAACGTGGAGCTTGCGCCCCGCATCACCCGTCACGGCGTATTTGTTGAAGTATACGGTGAAGGTGTTCTGCTTGCAGGTGACAGCGGTGTCGGTAAGAGTGAAACCGCCGTCGAGCTTCTCAAACGCGGTCACCGCCTGATCGCGGACGACGCCGTGGAGATCCGCCGCGTATCCGCCAAAACCCTCGTCGGTTCGGCCCCCGAAAACATCCGCCACTTCATCGAGTTGCGCGGCATCGGCATCGTCAACGTACGCCGCATCTTCGGTATGGGCGCTGTTAAGCTGACCGAAAAAATCGATATGGTGGTCGAGATGGAACCGTGGGAAGCGGGCAAAGCCTACGACCGAATGGGACTTGATAACGAATATATGGATATTCTCGGCATCAAGGTACCGCGCATCACCATCCCCGTCAAGCCCGGTCGAAACCTCGCCATTGTCATTGAGATCGCGGCGATGAACAACCGTCAAAAGAAGATGGGCTACAACGCGGCACAGGAGCTTTTGCATAAGCTCGGTATGGGCGATGAAGCCCCCGCGGACGCGGCCCTGCAAGCGGAGTGGCATAAATTCTGATCGAACCATTACAATATAACGGAGGGGATCTATTATGGCGCGCATCGGCATTGACATCGGCGGTACAACGATCAAGTTCGGTATCGTCAACGACGAATACGAGATTATTGCAAAAACCTCCTGCGATACCTGTGCAGAGCGCTCTCCGAAGGATATTATGAACGAGATCGCCGCACAAGCCACCGCCCTTGTCGCCAAGGCGGGACTGACGATGGACGATATCGAATGCATCGGTATCGGTGCGCCCGGCACCTGTAATACCCGAGCAGGCATTGTGGAATATGCCTGTAACCTGCATTTTGAAAACGTCCCCCTGCAGGCGGAGATCGAAGCCCGTCTCGGGCGTCCCGTCCGCATCGACAACGATGCCAACACCGCCGCCTACGGCGAATACATTGCGGGTGCCGCCAAAGGAAGCGACAGCTTTATTCTTATCACCATCGGTACGGGCATCGGCTCGGGTATTATCTTTAACGGAAAAATCTATACCGGCTGTAACTATGCCGGTGCCGAGCTCGGTCACATCGTTATTCAGAAGGACGGTATCCTCTGCGGATGCGGCCGTCACGGCTGCTTTGAGCAATACGGCTCGGCCACCGCGCTGATCCGCCAAACCCGTGAGGCGATGGAAAAGCGCCCCGACAGCCTGCTTTGGAAATATGCCGCAACACTCGACGACGTCACGGGGAACACGCCCTTTGAAGCAATGAAGGCGGGTGATCTGGTAGCGGGTGAGCTGGTCGCCAATTATATGCGTTACCTCACCTGCGGCCTCACCAATATCATTAACATTTTCCAGCCCGAGCTGATGTGTCTCGGCGGCGGCCTTTCCAACGAAGGCGAAACGCTTCTGTCCCCCATCCGCCTCTACGTCGCGGAAGAGCGTTACAGTAAATACAGCTTACACCAAACCCGCCTCGAGGCCGCGAAGCTCGGCAACCGCGCGGGTATCATCGGCGCGGCCTTCCTGGACCGCGCTCACAGCTAATCCGTAAAGGAGACTCGCATATGTCCAATCTATCTGTCTGTTTTCGGGATCTTGCCTGCGAATGGATCGAGCGCGCTCCGATGAGCGAGCAAACGACGTTCAAAATCGGCGGTCCCGCCGACGGCTTGCTGATCGTACACGATGCCGCCTCGCTTCAGACCGCCCAACAGCGTTTGCGCGAAGAAGGTGTCCGGGCCATGCTCATCGGTTGCGGCTCCAACCTGTTGGTGGCCGACGAGGGGCTCCGCTCGGTCGTGATCCGCTTTGACAGCGGACACGCCGCGATCCGTCAGATCGACAAAACGGTTCTCCGCGTTGATGCGGGTGTGCCGCTTGCGAAGCTGTCGCGCTTTGCGCAACAGCAAGGGCTCAGCGGCCTGGAATTTGCCTGCGGCATTCCCGGCAGTACCGGCGGTGCCGTCTATATGAATGCGGGGGCTTACGGCGGTGAAATGGTCGGCGTCCTGTGCGACGCAGAGGTGCTGTTCCCTTCGGGAGAACGCCGCACACTGGCGGCCGAAGAGCTTGCGCTCTCGTACCGTCACAGCAACCTGATGCAGACCGCCGGTTTCGTCCTGTCCGCGACCGTCGCACTGACTCCCGGCGATCCCGAGATCATTCATCGAACAATGTCCGAGCTTCTCACGGCGCGTCGCGAGAAGCAACCGCTCGAATACCCGAGCGCCGGCAGTTTCTTCAAGCGGCCGGAAGGGCATTTTGCAGGCAAGCTGATCGATGACTGCGGTCTGCGCGGCTACCGCGTCGGCGATGCGCAGATCAGCGAAAAGCACGCCGGATTTGTCATCAATCGCGGTGCGGCTACCTGCGAACAGATCAAGCAGCTGGCACGAGATGTGCGCACCCGCGTGTTTGAACAGTTCGGTGTCTCGTTGGAGCCCGAGGTGCGTCTGCTCGGTACCTCTTGGGACGAGTGATCACACAGTTTAACGAAAGGACGGAAAGCGGCTATGTCGTTTTGTTCCGATGTAAAAAAAGAAATATCCGCTTCGCCGTTGCCGCACGCCTGCTGTCGCCGTGCCTTTGCGTATGGACTGATGCAGGGCGCGCATGCCTTTGATCTGAACGAAATGTCGATCCAGACGGAGCATCGCGCCGTTGCGGCCGCGTATGCCGCTGTCATTACAGCATTGTTTGAGGACGTAAGCTTCCTTGAACAAACCACCCCCCGCAAAAACGGTGCATACTACACCGTATCCGTCGCAGACGAAGCGGACCGCTTTGCTATTCTTGACAGCTTCGGTCACACAGGTCGGGAACCGAACCTGCGCCTGAACCGTGCCAATCTTGATTGTGATATGTGCGGTGCGGCCTATCTGCGGGGAATGTTTTTGGCGTGCGGTGCCGTATCCGAGCCGGAATCCGCCTATCATCTGGAAATGTCGGTGCCGACACATAAGCTGTGCGGTGACCTTCTGACCTTGCTCGGCGAAAACGAAATGGCGTTCAAGTCCATTGTCCGCAAAGGGTGTAATGTACTGTATCTCAAGGACAAGGATTGCATTGCGGACTTTCTCGCTATGATCGGTGCACAAAGCGGTTCCCTGCACCTATATCAAGCGATGGTGTTCAAGGACATCCGCAACAAGATCAACCGCCAGATGAACTGCGAAAGTGCCAATATGGATAAAACCGTCGCAGCGGCGGCGGATCAGCTTCGCGCCGTAAGCCGTATTGCAGAGCACGGCGGGCTTTCTCAACTCCCCGACGACCTGAGAGAGCTTGCCGCTCTGCGTCTCGAGCATCCCGAATACTCATTACGGGAGCTCGGAGAAGCACTGGATCCACCACTGTCCCGCTCCGGTGTCAATCATCGTCTTCGTCGTATTACGGTGTTTGCACAGGAGCTGGCCGATTGATCATTCCGAGATTGAAAGGAAGCGCGTTTTATGGCGTTTGTCCATCTTCACGTACACAGTGAATACAGCTTGCTCGACGGCGCTTGCCGTATCAACGGTCTTGTAGAGCGCGCCAAAGCCCTCGGACAGCCTGCAGTTGCCATTACCGACCACGGCGTGATGTACGGCGCGGTCGATTTTTATAAAGCCGCCAAAAAGGCGGGCATCCATCCGATCATCGGCTGCGATGTATACGTTGCCGCACGCACCCGTCACGATAAGCAACACGGCATCGACAGCACGCACGCTCATCTCGTTCTGCTGTGCGAAAATGAAACCGGCTATCAGAACCTGATCGCCCTCGTGTCCGCCGCCTTCACGGAAGGCTTCTACGGTAAGCCGCGCATCGATCACGAGCTTTTACAAAAGCACCACGAAGGTCTGATCGCGTTGTCCGCCTGTCTTGCGGGCGAAATCCCCCGTGCGCTCAGCGGCGGCGATTATGAAGCGGCAAAGCGTACGGCCTCCTTTTATGCCTCCTTGTTCGGCAAGGATCATTTTTACATTGAGCTGCAGGACCACGGTATCGAGGAGCAAAAACGCATCAACCCGCTTCTGATCCGTCTTGCCAACGAGCTGTCTCTCCCTCTTGTCTGCACCAACGATGCGCACTATCTGACGCGGGAGGACGCAAAGCTCCAACAGGTACTGCTGTGCATTCAGACGGCTACCACGCTGGATGAGCCGTCCTCAATGGCGTTCGAGGGGGAAGAATTCTACCTCAAATCCGAAGAGGAGATGCGTGCGCTGTTCCCGCAGATTCAAAGCGCCTTCGACAACACGGTCCGTATCGCCGAACGCTGTCGCTTTGATTTCACCTTCGGGGAAACGAAGCTTCCCGCCTTTCAAGCGCCGAACGGTGACAGCAATGCGTATTTCCGCTCCCTGTGCGAAGAGGGACTTCTTCGCAAATACAACGGACACCCCTCCGACGAAGCACGCCGTCGTCTGTCCTATGAAATGGATATGATCGAACGGATGGGCTATGTCAACTACTATCTTATTGTGCAGGATTACGTGGTGTACGCCAAAACGCACAATATTCCCGTCGGTCCCGGACGTGGCTCGGGTGCCGGCAGTCTTTGTGCATACTGTATGGATATTACGGGTATTGATCCGTTGAAATACGATCTGCTGTTCGAGCGATTCTTAAACCCCGAGCGCGTCAGCATGCCCGACTTTGATATTGATTTTTGTAACGAAAAACGTCAACAAGCCATTGAATATGTTATCAAAAAATACGGAGCCGATCACGTAGCACAGATCGTCACTTTCGGCACAATGGCCGCCAAAGCCGCCGTTCGCGATGTTGCCAGAGTGCTGTCACTTCCCTACGCCGTCGGCGATGCGGTTGCAAAAGCCATTCCTCGCGATCTGAATATCACACTTTCCAAAGCACTCGAGGAATCCAAATCCCTCAAGGAGATGTACGCCTCCGATCCGCAGATCAAAACGCTGATCGACCTGGCAATGCAGGTCGAGGGGATGCCGCGACACGCCTCACTCCACGCGGCAGGCGTTGTCATTACCGCCCGTCCGGTAAGCGATTATGTTCCGCTGTGCGTCAACGGGGATGCCGTTGCCACGCAATTTACGATGACGACTCTTGAGGAGCTCGGACTTCTCAAAATGGACTTTTTGGGCCTTCGCAACCTGACCGTGATCGACAATACGGTACAAGCGGTGCGCCTGCACGAGCCCTCTTTTTCCGTCAATGCGTTGCCGCTGGATGATCGTGCGGTTTTTACGCTGTTTTCGCAAGGAGACACCGTCGGTGTATTTCAGTTTGAATCGGCAGGGATGAAACGGGTACTTCAGAATCTCCGTCCCGAGCATTTTGAGGATCTGATCGCCGTCATCTCCCTGTATCGTCCCGGCCCGATGGCATCCATTCCGCGTTATATCCACAATCGCCATAACCCGCAGGACGTGCGCTATGCCCACCCGCTTCTCGAGCCAATCCTCAAGGTCACCTACGGCTGTATCGTCTATCAAGAGCAGGTGATGCAGATCCTGCAGGCGCTCGGCGGTTATTCGCTCGGACGCGCCGATCTTGTGCGCCGAGCAATGTCCAAGAAAAAACACGATGTTATGGAGCAGGAGCGCTCCATCTTTATCGACGGTCTTGTCAAAGAAGACGGCACCGTCGAGGTCGAGGGATGCGTCCGCCGTGGTGTACCACGTACGGTTGCAGAGCATATCTTCGAGGAAATGGCTTCCTTCGCCTCCTACGCCTTCAACAAATCCCACGCGGCAGCCTATGCATTGGTTGCGTATCAGACAGCCTATTTAAAGGCACACTACCCAAAGGAATATCTCTGCGCTCTGATCAGCTCGGTCGCCGAAGCAGACAAGGTCGCGGACTATCTGCGCGAGGCAAAGCATCTGGAGCTCACGGTATCCCCGCCGTCCGTCAACGACAGTCAGGCGGCCTTTTCACCGACCGCAAACGGCATTTGCTTCGGCTTGATCGCCGTAAAAAACATCGGACGGCCGACCATCGACGCGATCGTGTATGAGCGGGAAGCAAACGGTCGGTTCACATCCTTTCAGGACTTTGTCGAGCGGATGGCACCGAAGCGCGAATGCAACCGTCGTGCCATCGAAAGCCTGATCCAAAGCGGTGCACTTGACAATCTCGGCGCCAACCGCCGCCAGATGCTGGAAAACCTTTCGGTCTTGCTCGAACGCTTCGACACACGGGGACGCAACCAGCTGGAAGGGCAGCTCGGTCTTTTTGACGATCCGTCGCTGTTCGGAGAACAGGAACGGCACGAGCCGCTTCCCGCACTCAGCGAATACCCCGTAACGGAGCTGCTGGCAATGGAAAAAGCCGTGACAGGGCTGTATCTTTCGGGACATCCGCTCGAGGAATACGAACCGTATCTCCCCTCGCTTCACGTCACCGCGATCGGCGAGCTTATCACACGAGCGGAGGAGGATGCCGACAGCGCAGACGGCGAAGCGGTGCGTCTTTTCGGCTCTCTCTCCTCCATCCGCACCAAAACGACCAAAAACGGCGCTACGATGGCGTATGTCACCCTCGAAGATATGACGGCCGACGTGGAGCTTGTGCTCTTTCCGAAAACGTTGTCCGCCGTAACAGCCGCTCTTCGCGAGGGACAGGTTGTCACAATCAGCGGTCGTCTCAGCTTGCGGGAGGATCAACCGCCTTCGGTCATCGTCGACCGCCTCACGCCGATCCAATCGACGGCCGATATGCCCAAAGCGCCCCCGCACTCGGATAAATACGGTTTATACCTGAAGCTGATGAGCGTCGACGACGAGGTGTGGCCAAAGGTTCGCGCGCTGTTGTCGGAACACAAAGGCGACCGTCCCGTCTATATCCGTTTTACAGACAGCGGCAAGCTCGTCCGTGCTACGCTGTCCGTAAAGGCCGACGAGCCGCTTTTGCGAGCTTTAAGACGGCTGCTATCCGACACAAACGTTGCGATTTTGAATTAAAAAGTGTCTTTTTTCTAAAAAAAACAAGAAAAGCAAAATAACACTTGCTTTTCCGACGTAACATGTAGTATAATGTATAGGATTTTTAGAGCTCATCCGTTTTCGGACGGATCATTCATAAAAGGAGTTGTATTGCAAATGTCTGTCAAACGAATTGCTGTCTTGACCAGCGGCGGTGACGCCCCCGGTATGAACGCCGCTATTCGTGCTGTTGCCCGTACCGCGATCAACCGCGGTCTTGAGGTATACGGTGTCTACCGCGGCTATAACGGTCTGATCAACGACGACATGTTTGAGATGAACCTCCGCAGCGTGTCCGATATCATTCACCGCGGCGGCACGATGCTCTATACGGCACGCAGTCCCGAATTCCGTACCGAAGAAGGTATGCAGAAAGCGATCGCGAACCTCCGCAAGCGCGGTATCGATGGTGTTGTGGTCATCGGCGGCGACGGCTCGTTCCGCGGCGCACAGGACCTCACCCGTCGCGGAATGCCCACCATCGGTATTCCCGGCACCATCGATAACGACATCTCCTGCTGTGAGCACACCATCGGCTACGACACGGCGCTCAACACCTGTATGGAAATGATCGACAAGCTCCGCGACACAGCCCAGTCGCACGACCGTTGCAGTGTGGTTGAGGTTATGGGCCGTCGTGCAGGGTATCTGGCGCTGAACGTCGGTATCGCCTGCGGTGCCACCAGCATCCTCGTTCCCGAAATTGAGTTTGACTTCGAGAAAGATATCCTCGAGCGTATGGCGGCGACGGCAAAAACGCAGAAAAAGCACTTCATCATCATCGTCGCGGAAGGCGTCGGCGGTGTCCTTGAGATGGCGAAATCCATCGAGGAGCGTACCGGTATTGAAACCCGCGCCACGATCCTCGGCCACGTCCAACGCGGCGGTTCGCCCACTCTGCGCGACCGTGTGCTCGCAAGCCAGATGGGTAACGAGGCTGTTAAGCTCCTGCTCGAGGGCAAGAGCAACCGCGTCGTGACCATTCAAAATGACCACATCCTTGATTACGATATCGAGGAAGCGCTCGCGATGAAGAAGCCGTTTAACCTTGATCTCTACGAAATGGCGCACGAAATCTCCATCTGATCAACTTTTAAGCACCGCTGATCTTAGGTCGGCGGTGTTTTTATTTTTCCGTCGACAATTGACACCGTACTCTTCGTTTGGTACAATATAGGTATACTCTTTTTAAAGAAAAGGAGACTGTGTTATGATGCAACGTCTGTTATCCGTTCTTGTGTGCTTGTGTCTCGTCCTCTCACTGTGCGCCGTTCCCGCGGCCGCCGAAGGTCTGAGCTACACCGTGTCCTACGGTGCGGCACCGAGTGACCGCCTTGAGACGGAAACCGCTCCTGTCGAGGCGGAAGGAGCCTTTACCGTCGATTCGATATCGGGCCTCCCCTTTGTTGTCTATGAGGTCGACGCTTCCTCCGTCACCGCCGATGCGATCTCGGTGACGCTCGACGCCGCAACCGTCGAAAACGAGCGCTTTGCGCTGAAGGCCTACAATCCCGCTACCTCCTCGTGGGATACACTCGGCTCTGCGGTCACGCGCGGACAGCTCTCGGCCACCGTGGATTCCTCTTACATCAGCGGCGGCAAGATCAAGCTGGCAGCCGCCGTCGATTATGTCGGCAACGGCAGTAACCGCCTGCTCTGGAGCACCGACCAACAGCATTACACCAAGTTTGAGGATCTGAACGATACCTACTACGGCATCCACGAATATATGGTCGAAGAATATCAGGCGGGCAAGATCGCCTATGTCATCAACACGGGTGATATCGTCGACGATATGCCCAGCATGGGCGGCGCCAAGGGACAATGGATCATTGCGGACAAGGCGTTTGACATTCTCGACGAAGCAGGCGTTCCCTACGGTATCGTCACCGGCAACCACGATGTCGGCGATTACCCCATCAACCTTTACACTAACTACCTCACCCATTTCAGCAAGGAGCGCTACGAGAACCTGCCGTGGTACGGCACCACGCCCGATAACAACCGCTGTCACTACGATCTGGTGACCGTCGGCAATATTGATTTCCTCTTTATGTACATCGGCTACGGTGTCGAGGATCAACAATCGACGCTTGATTGGGCGGACGAGGTGCTCTCGAAGTACCCGCACCGCAATGCGGTCATCTGCACCCACCAATACTTAAAGCCCACCACGCTGCTCCGTGCAGGACGCGGCGATATGCTCCACAACATTCTTGTACAGAATCACGACAACATTGTGATGGTGCTGTCCGGTCACTACGACGGTGCAGGCTATGTCACGCAGGAGCTGGAGGACGGCCGCATTGTCCAGGAAGTGGTCGCGGACTACCAGTTCGTGCAGGCCGAGCCGCTTGAATACTACGAGGGCGTTGAGGATCCGACGCATTCGCTCGGAGCGACGGCAGGCTGTAACGGCGAGGGCTACATCCGCGAGGTCGTCTTCGACGGCAATAAGGTTTGGATGCACGCCTTCTCCCCCATCACGAAGGGCGAAATGCCGTTCGGCCTGCGGGATAATATCACGCTCGAGCTCGATCTGCAGGAAACCCGTCGCGAGCTGACCGTCTACGGCTTTGCCGTGGCCGAGGGTGACACCGCCCCGACGCTCCCTGCCGCCTCTCAGACGGATCCTACGGTGCTGTACGCCGACAAGGCGAATCTCTCGCACCTGATCAACGCGACCGATCTTCTCCTTAAAGAGAACGATTACACCGACGAAAGCAAGGCGGCCTGCAACGATGCGTTGAACGCGGCACGCGATGCACAGAACAAGGACGACGCCACTGTCCGCGATGCCTACAAGGCTCTCTCTCTGGCTCGCGGCAACCTTGTTAAAGATACCTTCAAGATGAACCCCGAATACCTCACGGTGATTCACGACTTTGATATGAGTCTTGATGCGTGGGAAAACGGTGACGGCAACAAGGACCTGCGCAAGACAACCTCCTATATCAAAGCAGAAGCTCTTGACGAAGGCGGCTTCACCATCAAGAAGGGCGTACGTGCCCCGAACGACTGGCCGAGCGTCAAGTACTCCGAGCCCATCACCTTTACCCCCGAGGACGGCAAGGTCTATCTCTACCTCGATTTGGAAGCGAACAGCGCCTGGTCCTGCTACCCGCTGGTGATCCAGGACGGGAAGCAATACCTCGGTCGCTGGAACTACATCATCGAAGGCAGTCACAAGGACACCCTCGATGCCGGCGGCGGCATCTATAAGGGCGTGTTCGATATCACCGAGGCCCTGACCGATCTCGGCGTGGATGTTACGCAGGAAATGACGCTTGCCATGGAGATCAACGTCGTGCCCGGCCCTGTGACCATTCATAAAATGTCGCTCCTGACGGGTGAATATGTCGAGCCGTCCTTCCCGTGGATGTGGGTGGCGATCGGCGGCGGTGCGGTGCTTCTGATCGGTCTGCTGCTCTTTGCGATCCTTTGGAAACCGAAAAAGAAGGCTCCTGTTCAATAATAAAAAAGTCGCTCATTCTGTCGAATGAGCGATTTTTTTATGCAAACCAGTTGCACAGATCATAAAACCATTCCACAAGCTTAAAGCGTACCTCATAGCGCTCGGGATGGGTGACGATATCCGTTTGCGCTTCGGTCAGCACGTCATCCACGGCGGGCTCCTGTGCCCCCGCGACACACATCGGCGGGAACAACACGCACCACCAGTTTCGGCCCTGTGCTTCCCCGATGGTCACCCGCACCGCATCGTAATACCCCGCAGGCATCGTTCCGCCGTCATAATGACGCGTTGTAAAGTACATGTTGCAAAGCTCCGCCTTTACGGTATCCGTACAGCCGTATTGTCGCAAGCAACGCTCCGCAACCGTCTTCACAGTCGGCAACAGCGCCTGTACGGCGTTCAACGCCTCCTCTTTATCCGTAAAGCCTCCCATTTGATCTCCTGTAGCCTGAAGGATCGCATCCCGCACCTTTAGCTTCAGCGCCTGATCCTCTTCGCTGTCGGAAGCGGCCAGAATATGCAACCGCAGGACGCGGTCGGCAATGTCCTCGCAAGCCGCCTGAAACCCGCAAAAAGACAGCAGTAAGCAACCGCAGAGCCCCATAGCAAGTGCCTTTACCCATCGATTCCACGACATCGTTGTTTCCTCCCTATGTAGGTGTTGTGAAGGGAGTATGAGCCGAAACAACCGAAGTTAATCAGCAAAAAACAGCGCACCGCAGAACGGGAGTTGTCCTTAGCGGAGAATTATAAAAGAGAACGTAGGGCGGGGGCTTGCTCCCGCCGCTAATAACAAAATGACTCCCTTCGACATAATTTGTCGAGGGGATTCGTTTTAGTAATCGATGTTGCAATCCGAACAAATGATAGGGTTTTTCAGCGACGTGCTTTCAAACCACTCCGTTGCAGTTATAAAACCGAATGGCGTTTCATATGAGTACTCCTTTATCGTTTCACGGCAAGTTTCGCCTTTGTGGCACAAATGCGTCGGGGGAACCCGAACCCCTTATTCTTTCGAATACAACTTATCCAATTCCCATTGCTTTGGGTTGTTCATAATATATTCCGCAATTTCTTCATAATCTTCCCGTCCGCGGATGACATGCTCATAGAACGAGGTTTGAAACAGTTTGTCAATGGGATG
>JAFQMR010000136.1 GCA_017396175.1 Clostridia bacterium | reverse complement strand
CCCAACGGGACGCGGTCGCGTGCAACGCGACAGGATCGATTTGCCGCTCAGTACATTCCCACACACGCAAAAACGGACGGCAACCGCCGTCCGTTTTTTACAATTTCCGTCCGCGAAGCGGACACCTTCACTCTTCACTTTTCATTCTTCACTCTTCATTGTCCTTTTGTTCTTCCTTCGGGGCGGTTTTACGCTTCACCCACGCCTCAAGGCGCGGGATCACATAGTCGGAGAACGGCAACGCCCGTCCGAAGGTGAGCGGCGTGCGCTTCATTTCCACAAAGCTGAACGCATCCGCAAACGCCACCGCAACCATAAACATCGCGAGTACGCCGGGGGCAAACAGCGGCTGATCCACCATTCCGCAAACGCACAGTCCGCCGACAAACGCGATCACCGCCGCACCGTACATCCGCGTTTTCGGCGCATGGATGATCAGCTCAAAGCCCGTGCGGAACAGCTTCCACAGCAAAAACAGCAGGAGGATCAGGCCGAACAGACCGCCCTCGACAAAAAATTCCAGAAACAGATTGTGCGCGTGCGGCGCCGAAAAGCCGCATTCGTGCAGGCGCGGCCATATGGTACCGATGCCGATGCCGTGTCCGATGAACGGGCGCTCCAGCACGGCCTGCATCGTCACGCCCCACACCTCAAAGCGTTCGTTGATCGCGAGATCCGTCGCATCCCCGATGGTGCTCAGACGCAGATAGATCGAATCGGGGAGCAGCATCAGCACCGAGAAGCCGACCATCAGGATCGGCACCAGACGGCGGATGTTCGCAATACACATCACCACGGCGATCGCACCGAGTGCCAGGTATGCCCCGCGAGAGAAGGATACAAAGATCCCTCCCACCGCAAACAACAGCGACAGGCGGCTTAGTATTTTCGCCGCACTGCGCTTACCCGAAAAGCCGTAAGCCGCCACAAACGGCACCGCCAGCAACAAAAACTGCGCGAGCATATTCGGATTGGGGAAGGTCGCCGCAGGACGCACACCGAGCGAATGCAGATTGACGGGAAGCCCCGTCAAGCCGTATACGGTTTCATCCACAACGTCCCAAAGCTGAAGCGGCATCTGCGTGATCCCGCAAAACCCGACCAACACGTATTGCACCACCGCAAGGAGTCCCAGCAGCCCCACAACGACCGCCAGTGCAAATTGCGCCGTTTCCAGCCGTTGTCTGGTGACAAGCACCGTTGTCAATGCCAGATAGGCCATAAACACGGTCATCCAGACAGCGAGGAACACAAGCCCGAGCTGTCGCTCCGTCGCCCACAACATATGAACGGTCATAAAGCAAAGATACGCCACCAGCACCGTCCCCGCCGCGCCGACGCGTACGCGACGGCGACCGATCCGCGCATCCCGCCGCGCAAACAGCAAAGCAGCCATACTCAGAAACGGTGCGATGTACTGCGGAAACAGCGGGATGCACATCACGCACAACAGCGACCACATCCACGCCTGCGAACGGGAACCCTCCGCCGTCTCCTGTGTCATTGCGCGTCCCTCCTTCCCGCTGAAGTATCATCTCGATTATACAACACCGCTCTCCGAAAATCAAGCATTCGCATAAACCGCGGCAAATGCGGCATACTTTTTGTAAGAATTTGCAAATTGTTCGCAAGTTTTTTACGTTCTTCTCTTGCCATCTTCCGAAAAACATTGTATACTTAGAGTACCATAGTATGTGGTATCTTAACACCGTATATTTTTGAAAGGAGATAGAATCCCATGGCTCTTACTACCAACAAATCCGTTCTGTCCTGGATCGACGAAAAGGTCGCGCTCGTGCAGCCCGATCAGATCGTCTGGATCGACGGCAGCGATGCTCAGATCGAGGCTCTGCGCAAGGAAGCTTGCGAGACCGGCGAGATGATCAAGCTGAATCAGGAACTGCTCCCCGATTGCTACCTGCACCGCACGGCGGTCAACGACGTGGCACGCGTCGAAGGTCGTACCTTCATCTGCGCTCCCACGAAGGAAGAGGCCGGCCCCACCAACAACTGGATGGATCCCGCCGAAGCCTACAAAATGCTCGACGATATCGCGCGCGGCAGCTACAAGGGCCGCACGATGTATGTCATCCCCTATTCGATGGGCCCCGTAGGTTCTAAATTCTCCAAGATCGGCATTGAGATCACCGACTCGATCTATGTCGTTCTTTCGATGGATATTATGACCCGCATCGGTCAGTCTGTCCTTGATGTTCTCGGCGACAGCAATGACTGGGTACGCGGTCTGCACTCAAAAGCAGAGCTTGACGCCGAAAAGCGTTATATCTGCCACTTCCCCGAAGACAATGCAATTTGGTCGGTCAACTCCGGTTACGGCGGAAACGTCCTGCTGGGCAAGAAGTGCTTTGCACTGCGTATTGCCTCTAATCTGGCCAAAAATGAGGGTTGGCTGGCCGAGCATATGCTCATTCTGGGTATTGAAAATCCCCAGGGCGAGATACGGTATATCTGTGGAGCTTTTCCCTCTGCCT
>JAFQMR010000135.1 GCA_017396175.1 Clostridia bacterium | reverse complement strand
GAAAGGCAAAATATCACTGTGAGACCTGTCTCACAATATCACGTATTATTCTTATCCTTGAGATAGGTTAATTTTAAAGTATGTAACCCACTATGACACTTTCAAACCGAAAGTGTCAATTTTTATATAAAAAGAAAGTAGGGAGAACACTTCTTTACGAAGTGTCTCGCTAAGGCTCGCTTTTTTTGCGCTGCAAAAGGCGTGGCCTCTTTGTGTGAAACGGCGTCGTAAATTGACAACCCCGGCGGGGAATGCTATACTGAAAGCGGCTTTTCAATGAGATGAGGTGTTTGTATGAACGGTTCGTCGGTGCGTCGATTAACAGCGTTCGTGTTGGCTGTCGCTTTGTGCCTTTCTGTGTATCCTTGCGCGCTTGCGGCGGCAACACCGTACTGCCGCGGCGATGTCACGGGCGACGGAGCGGTCGCTACCAACGATGCGCGCCTGTTGCTGTCGCTCCTTGTGACGGAATCCGCCTTCGGCGGGCAACAGAGGATCGCGGCGGATGTCAACGGCGACGGCAAGGCAAACACCACGGATGTCAAGCTGATCCTCGATCTTGTGATGAACGGTACGGCGCTTCCCGATATCGTCGAGGGTACACTCGAGGAGGTGGATCTCCTGCCTCCGTCGGCGGATGATTGGATGACGCCCGTGCAGATGGTATCGAATGTGCATTGTACCGTCAAAACGGCGGATCAAAGCGGCGGACAGCAGCTTCTCAACGCCACCGAAACCGATGAGGGCGTCGGCGGCAGTATGCTCAATCCGTATACGTGGCCCTATGCGGTGTACTCCTACGACTCGAAGATTTTGTTGCCGTCCACCGCGACGATCGAATTCGATCTGACGGTGAATTGCTCGGCGGCCAGTGTGGTGCTGTATTTCGGCGGGGACCTGCCGCATTACGACGATGCCGTGTGGCCTGCCAATCTCAAGCTGAATTCCTTTATGACAACGAACGTGGACAGCGTCTCAGGCGATATGAAAAGCGGCACCTACAAGGGCACGGTCAAGGTATCGGATATCCTCAATTCCGGGCGGATCGATGCGAGTGCTTATGTCGGAAACTGCCTGTGGGTAAGCGGCCTGAAGGTGTACACGGTCGGCTACAATAACAGCGGTGTAACGGTGCGCAAGCTGAAGGTGAACGCGGCGTATCGGATGGACGGAGAGCCTCGGTATTCCTCCGATCCGTATGAGGTGGTGCGCGACTCGCTTGTGATTTCGTCGGAGACCGACGGACTTGATACGCTGACGGGGCTGGTACTGTATCAGAACGGTTCGCGCGTGACGGACAGCACGATGAGCTATTACACGGACAACAAAAAGCTCTATCATACCCAAAACGGCAAGCGCGTCATCAACTATGCAGACGGCTATCGGCTTGACCTGCCGTATGATTTTGAGCCCGATTTCTCGCTCTCGGCGCTTCGCTCACGGTATCAGAGCCGTACGGCGGTGCTCACCGTGTCCAAGGAGGAAGAGAGCCCCTACGGCAATACGGCGGACGGTTGGGAGATCTATCTGACCGAATGGCTCAATCGCTATGTCGGCGACGAGAGCTTTTTAAACCAGAATTATATCCGGTATACCCGTGAGCCTGTGGTGTCGAACACGATGCTTTCGGGGTATACGGTAATGACCTACGATATGGCCATTGATTGGCAGGGACAGATCGCTATGCCGTATTACAGCATTGCGATCATTCGTAAGCAGGGTGTTTATGACAGCTTCTATCTGCTGGTGTTGAAATCCAAAGCACCGACGGACGGTGAGATAGATCGTATGATCCGTTCCTTCAGGGAGATCACACCGTCGGGTACCCCCGTCAACACGCAGGGACAGTACGAGCGTCTTGTCCCCGCGAGCTGGAGCGAGGAAACCAAGGCGTATTACAATAAGCTTGTCACGCAGAATACGACCGATTGGGGCTTCTTCTCCGCCAGTATGCTGGAAGCGGGCAACGCCGATTACGCAAAGCAGGAAGAAAAGATCGCTTCGGAATATGACCGCATTTCTTCGACGATCGGCGCGGAATACGGTATTATGCCGACCTACACGCACCTGGCCTACGGCTCGTATCTCAATCCGTTCCCGCTCGAGATGGCCGAAACGTTTGCGGGCGGCAACGGCTTCAACGGCAAGCCTGTTTTGCAGTTTACCTACCAATACACGTTGACCAACAACACGGTATTGAACGGTCCGACACCCGTGTTCAATGTGCTTCGCGGCGACTATGACAGCCATTTCCGTCAGCTTGCACGGGATATCAAAGCATACGGCAAGCCGATCCTGTTCCGCCTCAACAACGAGATGAACACCGACTGGACAAGCTACTGCGGTCTGGTATCGCTCCTCGATCCCGACATCTTCGTGCTTGGCTGGCAACACCTTTACGACATCTTTGAGGAGGAGGGTGTTGATAACTGCATCTGGATCTTTAATCCCTTCACGCCGAACTATCCGCAAAGCTCGTGGGGTGAAATGCTGTGCTATATGCCCGGTCCCGAGTATGTCCAGATCCTCGGCCTGACCAATTATGAAATGGGCAACGGCACGTCGCTTGCCTCCTTCTACGATATGTACACCGAGGTCTATAATAACGCGAAGGATTACTTCCTTAATTATCCGTGGGTGATTTCGGAGTTCGCGTGCGGCTCGGGCGGTGAGAAGCAGTATAACTGGGATTACGGTACCTATCAAAACACCACGATGTACCGCAACTGGCGGGCACAGTATTACTGGATCAACGCGATGTTCCGTTATCTGAACAACCGTGCATCCTATCCGTTCTGTCAGAATATCAAGGGGGCGGTGTGGTTCAACGTCAACGACTACGTGAATATCGGCGGCACGGATTACGTTGTCAACTGTCTGGAGCTTGACGAAACCTTCACCTATGCGTGGGATGCCTTCAAGAAAGGCATTGCAGGCCGATAAAACGATCAAAACAGCGCATCGCTTTGTCGGCGATCGTAACGGAGAAAACGCATTAATTTACGTAGGGCGGGGGCTTGCTCCCGCCGCAAGTCCTGAAAATCAAAATCCGCAGATGCTCTTGTGTATCTGCGGATTTTGCTATATAATGACAATGGTGATATATATGGAAAACAGTCTTCCTCAAAGAAAGCATCGTCGCTTGAAACACTACGATTACAGCACAGCAGGTGCATACTATATCACAATCTGCACCCAAAACAGACGCTACCTGTTGTCACGCATTATCGGTGGAGGTATGGAGCCTGCCGAAATTCAATATACGTCATACGTAAAATTGCCGAGGAACAGCTGTTTCTGTTGGAAAAGAGATATCCTTTTTTGAAGGTTGATCAATACGTCATTATGCCGAATCATATTCACGTAATCTTCTTGTTGGAGAATACGGCGGGGGCTTGCTCCCGCCCTACGATTAAGGATATTGTTTGTGCGTATAAATCGTTAACTACCAAGCAATGCAAATCTGTACATCCCATTGACAAACTGTTTCAAACCTCGTTCTATGAGCATGTCATCCGCGGACGGGAAGATTATGAAGAAATTGCGGAATATATTATGAACAACCCAAAGCAATGGGAATTGGATAAGTTGTATTCGAAAGAATAAGGG
>JAFQMR010000134.1 GCA_017396175.1 Clostridia bacterium | reverse complement strand
GCCGCTGTAAAACAGCGTCGGCGTATGCCCGAACACCACCTTGCGATCCTCATAGTAGCGCGTCTGCGGCATCGGCCGCTCCCACAACAGCTCCCGCTCCTCGTACGCCGCAAGCGGCTTGTCGGGCGCGAAATTCATAAGAAAAGGATGCCTTTTCCAAAAGCCGCAGGAAGCGATCGAGCGGATACCCGTGCAGATCGGATATCACATACACCATTCTACCGTCCTCCCTTCGTGATCATCTGATGCGGCATGCAAGGCTCTGAGCGCCTCGCGAAGCGCGTCTTCATCCCGCAGCAGGTCGCCGTACGCCTGCTCCGTGCGTTCCTCCGCCAGGGTATTCAGATACCCCGCCAGCCGCTTCGAACAAACATACCGCGGTGCGCCGCCGCACAGGCGGTCGCGGTTCATCCGCATCAATCGCTGAAATACCTCGTAAAAATCCGTTCGGATCCCGCCGCGGTCGATGCACGCGATCAGGCGAAGTACCCCTAAACGCTTGCGGGAATCTATACAATGCTCCGCCTGCATCGCGGGGATCAGCACCTCGGCGATCAGCTCCCGCGTCACGCGCCGAAGCTGCGGAAGCCGGACCGTAATGTGCGGGCGATCGGGGTGATAGGGCATCGGTACACGGCGAAGCTTGCGGTACAGCTCCGACAGCTCCTTACAGCATCGGTGGTGCACGCTTTCCGCCTCCAGATATCGACCGTCATAATCGTAGCAATCCGTCCCGATGCAGACATACCCACGGTAGGTCGACAACAGCGGCCCGCCCGTCTTGACGCCCGACGGCCACGGTTCAGGGCGATCAAAGCTTTCCGTTTCCGCGACACAAACGCCGTTGGCACCGTGAGTGTACAACCGCCCGTCAAACCCGAGCCGCCCGATCACATACCGCTGATCAAACGTGTAAACCGCCGCCTCGTTCGTAGGGGCATCCTCTCCGTACGCCGTGCGGAACGACAGCACCGCATCCACCCGCACGGGTGTAAAAAACGGCACGCTCTGTGCCCCGTATACCGTCGCATCCGAAAACACAAATTCCTCGGACAGCGCCTCTCCCGCCGACACCGCCGCTAGCTCCTCGGCGGTCAGCGGTCGGAAGGGTTCCGCAGGATGCTCCGCACAAAAGGCGTTCACTGCGGCGCGGAACCGCACGGTGCGGGATGCTCCCTCAAAGCTCTGTGCGTACGAAACAAACGACTCGCGAAAGCGCAGACACACCGCGTATTCACGCGTGTAGATCACGCTGACCTTGCTGAGCCATCCGACAATGCGCACGGTCGCATCGGGGTAATAAAACGCCCCGCGTCCCAGCACCTCCGTCGCTCCGTAGCAAAAGCGCTCACTTACCGTTTCCAGATACATCGGACAGCCTCCTTCCCATCCTTTACAGCGGCATATCGAACCGCTCGTCATACCGACGGCGAAGCTCCGTCGCTTCCTCCTCCGTCAACACCTCGTCAAAATCCTCCAGCAGGCGCTTGAACAGCGACGGTATGTCATAGCAATCCGTCAGCTCCATCAGCTCCTCCGCGTTGGGGCGGTTCACCTCGATCGCGTCCAGCGCCTCGTCAAACGCCTCTTCATCCTTATAAAACAGCTCGATCAAATTCTCCACGGCTATCGCCTCCCATAGTCATAATGTCTGCCGCAACCCGTTTTTTCCGATGGCGGGCAAAAAACGAGCTGTAACTTGGTTTACAGCCCGTTTTCGGATCGTCACGCTTTTTCAAAATAGATCTCATACCAGACAAGAAACGCATAGATCACGTACACCTTGCGCCAGTTATCGGAGTTGCCGCCGATATACTCCTCGAAGATCGCCCAAATGGCATCGCGGTCGAAGAACTTCGCCGCCAGATCGCTTCGGAACAGACGACGCACATCCGCGTTGTACCGCTCGTCCGCCATCCATACGCGGATCGGCACCACAAAGCCGAGCTTCTGACGGAAGGCGATCGCTTCGGGCAACACCTTATTGGCCGCCGTGCGGAGCGCCACCTTGTTCTGCGTGTCGTTCACCTTGAACTCCGAGGGGATACGCGCCGCAATGTCGAAGATGCGACGGTCAGTCAGCGGCATACGCACCTCAAGCCCCGCCGCACGGCTCATTTTGTCGACGTTGAGGTAGATATCGCCTTCCAGCCACACCTGAATGTCGATATCCATCATCTTGGACAGCGGATCGAGTGCCGCGTTTTCCTCGTACAACGGGCGAACGAGGTCGATCGGCAGGAAATCCTCCGTATACTCGGTGAGGATCGCCTTTTTCTCGTCCTCCTTCATAATGTTCGTGTTGCCGACGTAGAAGGTCGGAAGATTCTCGCCGTAACGCGTGGCGTTGCGGTACATATTGTAACCGCCGAAGAATTCGTCCGCGCCCTCGCCCGAATAGCAGATACCCGTATGCTTTGCGGTCTCAATACAGCCGATCGCGAAGCAGACAGCGGACGCATCGCCGAGCGGTTGCTCCATATGCTCCATCACGTAGGGGATCGCCTCAAAATACCGCTCCGGTGTCACGAGGCAACGGTTGAAGCGGCGGCCGAGCAGCTCAGCCGTCTCTCTCGCCAGTCCCGATTCATCGAGCCTGCTGTCGTCGTAGCCGCAGGAATTGCACGCCTCACAATCGGATACGGCCAGCACATACGACGAATCCACACCGCCCGAGAGAAAGCTCTCGACCGTCTCGTCCTCGTCCTTGACCTCCTGCATGATCTGTCCGAGCGTCGAGTGGATCTCGTCCGCCCACTCTTCCAGTGTTTTCGAGGTGTCGGGCGCAAACTGCGGCTTCCAATAACGCTCGATGTCGAGTGCGCCGTCCTTGAAGGTCATCACGCGACCGGGAAGAAGCTTTCGAATGCCCTCGAAGAAGGTCTCCTCGCCCGTCGTGTAGGTCATCGTCAGATAGATCTGAAGCATTTTGCGGTTGAGCACCTTCGGGTAGCCCGCCTTCAGAATATCGCGGATCTGCGTACCGAACAGCAGGGAGCCGTCCTCCTTTACCGCGTAATAAAACGGTTTCGCACCGAACGGATCGCGCACACACACGATCTCCCCCGTATCGCCGTCCTTCAGCGCAAAGGCAAACATACCGTGCAGATGAAGACCGATCTCCCGTCCCCACCGCTCATAGCCGCAAAGCAGAATCGCCGCCTCCCGCTCCGTACGGGACAGCGGTGCGGTGATCCCAAGCTCCTTGCAAAGCGCTTTATGATTGCGGATGTGCCCGCTGTAATGAAGTAATTGAACCATACTTTCTCGCCCCTCTTTTTGGGATAGCTTTATTTTATCATACATTTCGACACGATTCAACGCTTATCCGCATTCTTCTCACTCTTTTTTAACAGAAAAATGATCAAAAAGTAAAGACAAG
>JAFQMR010000133.1 GCA_017396175.1 Clostridia bacterium | reverse complement strand
CTGTGGGCCTCCGGAAACGCGCCGTGGAAGCTGTGGGACTGATAAAGGAGAGAAACGGCTATGGTATTCGATCTGAGCTTTTACCGCGGGAAACGCGTGTTTGTGACGGGGCACACGGGCTTTAAGGGCTCGTGGCTCTGCAAGATTCTGAAAAAAGCGGGGGCCGAGGTGACGGGCTTTTCGCTTCATCCCCCGACGGCACCGTCGCTGTTTGAGGCGGCGGGAATTGAAAAGGATGTGCTGTCCGTCATCGGCGATGTGCGCGACTTTGCGGAGCTGAAGGCGGCGTTTGATGCGTGCAAACCGGAGATCGTGCTGCATCTGGCGGCACAGCCGATTGTGCGCGACAGCTACAAGGATCCCGTCTACACCTACGAAACCAACGTGATGGGGACAGTGAACATTCTCGAATGCGTGCGGCAGAGCGACTGCGTCAAGTCGTTTCTGAATGTCACGACCGACAAGGTCTATCTCAACCGCGAGTGGGAATGGGGCTACCGCGAGGACGAAATGCTCGATGGCTACGATCCCTATTCCAACTCGAAGTCCTGCTCGGAGCTGGTCACCCACAGCTACAAGAGCAGCTTCTTTGCGGATGAGCGCACCGTCATTTCGACGGCGCGGGCGGGCAACGTGATCGGCGGCGGCGATTTTGCGAACGACCGCATCATCCCCGACTGCGTGCGTGCAGTGGCGAACGGCACCGAGATGGTGATCCGCAACCCGCATTCGACGCGACCCTATCAGCACGTGCTCGAGCCGCTCTTTGCCTACCTGATGATCGCGGCCAAGCAGTACGAGGACAGCCGCTTTGCGGGGTGGTACAACGTCGGGCCCGACGATTGCGACTGCTTCAAGACGGGCGAGCTGGTGACCACCTTTGCGCGTCACTGGGGCGAGGGCTTTTCCTACAAAATTACGGCGGAGGCGAACGCCCCCCACGAGGCGAATTTCCTGAAGCTCGATTGCTCCAAGCTGAAAACGGTGTTCGGCTGGGCACCGCGCTGGAATCTCGACACCGCGATCGCAAAGGTCGTGGAATGGACCAAGGTGTATCTGGCGGGCGGCGATGTGGCCGCTTGCATGGATCGTCAGATCGAAGAGTTTATGGGGGAGTGAGCCTGTGAAAAAGATTCTTTTGACCGGTGCCAACGGGTTTATCGGCTCAGCACTGATTAAAGAGCTGTCGGCTCAAGGTGTACAGGTGTATGCGGTAATCAAAGACCGGGAAGAGCGAGTCGAACATATTCAGAAGTATGACAATGTATTCATTGTGTATTGCGATCTGGCGGAGATTGAGCGGATTCCGTCACTGATCGAAGACCGCGACATCGACACTTGCATTCATTTGGCTTGGGCCGGATCGTTCGGAGACGGACGGGCGGATTACGCACTGCAGCTGCAGAATGTGCAGTATTCGATGGATCTGATTAACGTCGCGGCAAACATGGGCATCAAACGCTTTGTCGGTGCCGGTACATTGGCGGAAAAGGATGTACAGAATTATCATCCGACAGACGGCGCTACACCGAATGCTGTCAGCATTTACGGGATTGCAAAAATTACAGCGCATTATATGACAAAGGCGGAATGTACGAGACTCGGAATGGAACACATCTGGTGTTATCTGTCGAACACATATGGTGTCGGCAATACCACGAATAACTTTGTGAATATGGCGAGTCGTCTGATGTTGCAAGGGAAGCGTGCGGCGTTTACTGCCGGTGAGCAGTCATATGATTTTGTGTATATTGATGATACGGCGCGGGCTATCTTTTACGCTGCCGAAAAGGGTCACGCCAATACGGCATATTATCTCGGGAGCACAAAACAGCGCAAGCTCAAAGAGTATATCACCATTATCCGAGATACGATCGACAGCAATATTCCGTTGTATTTAGGTGAGATTCCCTTCAACGGGAATCCGTTGCCCGAAGAGGCTTACGACACACAAAAGTTGGTCGAGCATACGGGGTATTATCCGTCGGTGTTATTTGAAGACGGTATAAAGCGTACGATCGACTGGTTAAAAACCGTTTGAGGTGAGACAATATGATTCAAAAGTTTGAGTTTCAGGAGCTGGATCTGAAAGGAGCGTACCGCATTACGCCGTTTTTTGCGACGGATGAGCGCGGCGGCTTTGTGAAGGATTACAATATCGATATGTTCCGTCAAAACGGCATCGAGCACGAGCTGAAGGAGGTGTTCTACACCATCTCGAAGCGCGGTGTGATCCGCGCAACGCATTTTCAGCTTGTGAAGCAGCAGCCAAAGCTGGTGCGCTGTGTCAGTGGGCACGTCTACGACGTGATCGTGGATCTGCGCCCTGACTCGCCGACCTTCGGGCAGTGGCGCGGCTTCCATCTGACGGGCGAGAATCAGCAGGAGCTGTATATCCCGCCGTTCTTCGGTCACGGCTATCTGGTGCTGGAGGATTCGGTCGTCAGCTATAAATGCGGCGAGGTGTTCTACGGCGAGGGCGATTCGGGTATTATGTACAACGATCCCGACATCGGCATCGTATGGCCGTTTGAGGAGATCGGCGGCATTGAAAACCTGATCATCAGCGAGAAGGATAAGAATCTGATGTCGCTGGAACAGTACAAGGAAACAGTCAACGCGTAAAGGAGAGAACGTCGCTTGCTACACCGACTGTTATCGGAGTTGTATGAGATCCCCGGCTATATCTATGCGGTGCTCGCTGTGGCGACGGTCACGGCGTGGGGGGTGCTGATTGCCTATTTTCGGGAGCGGCGTGCTTTTCGCGTGCTGTGCGGTATGATCGCGGCGGTCACGGTGATTGGTATTTTGTGCATCACCGTGCTGTTTCGATCTGAACAGGAGAGCGGCTTGATCCTGCGTCCGTTTGCCGTGTTTGCGCTGGCGGCCGAGTACAGCGACGTGTACAATCAGATGGTGCTCAACGTGATGCTGTTTGTGCCGCTCGGGATGGCGTTGCCGTCCGTGTGGCCGAAACGTCGAAAGCATCCGCTTGTGATGACGATGCTGAGCGGTGTATCGTTGTCCGTTCTCGTTGAAATCCTGCAATGGCTGCTCTCGCGGGGGTATACCGAGCTGGATGATGTGATGTTAAACACGATCGGCACGGCGGTTGGATTACTCAGCTACGCGGTAGCGGCACAGCTCCGAAAGGGGGAAAATCGGATTGAAAACACATAGAGTCCTATCGCTGGCAACGGTTGCATTGATCGTGCTGGTGCTTCTGTGCGGATGTACGGCGGCTCCGACCGAAACGCCGACCGCACCGACGGAGGAGACACTGCAAACGCTTCCGACATCGGCACCCGTGGTGATCCCGAACGGGGAGCGTACTTCGGACGGTGTCAAGGTGACGATCCACGCGGGACTCCTTGGGGAGCTCACCGAGGAGCTGACGGAACAGCAGGTGAAGGATGGGTATACGGCGGCGGTGAAAAACGAGGACGGCTCCATCACCTATACGATCGCGGCCGATGCATACGACACGACGGTAGCGCGTTACCGTACCGATGCACGGGCGGCCATTCTTTACACGGTGGAGGACGGCAGCTATTATTCGCTGAAGTCCGCCGAATGTGCGGAGGATTTATCCTCGATTACGCTTCACGTGGACAGGGCGCTGTATGAAGACAGCATGGATGCCTTGATGGTATTCGGCACCGGAATGATTGCCGTAACCGCACAGGCGTACGATGTGGAGGCACCGGGACGCTGTGTCATCAAGGTGGTGGACGACGCGGGAGCGACGATTTCCGAAACGGTCTATCCCGACGAATTGATCCTGTAAATACAAAAAGGACGAGCGATGGCTCGTCCTTTTTTACAATACGTGTCCTTTAGGGCACACCGAAAGTTTTCATTATTCACTATGCATTCTTCACTGCCCTTTTTGCTGCCCTTTTTCGGACATACCGCGGCGGGTGAAAACGCACCAGATGGTGGCAAAGAAAATGTTAAAATCCAAAAGAAAGCCGAAGTGAGAGGCGTAATACGCATCGTAACGGGCTTTATGCTCCAGGTCAACAAGATCGCGGCCGTGGAGCTGGGCAACACCCGTGATACCCGGGCGAACGCGGTCGGCACCGCGTTTTTGCCGTTCGCGCAGAAGCTCTGCTTCCCGCAGGATCACGGGGCGCGGGCCGATAAAGCTCATATCGCCCTTCAGTACGTTCCACAGCTGCGGGAGCTCGTCGATGCTGAAGTTGCGAAGAAAATGCCCGAATTTCGTGATATAATGATTGGCGTTGTTGAAATCGGAGGTGGGCATATGCGGCGGCGCTTCGACCACCATCGTACGAAATTTATAAATATAAAACGGCTTGCTGTAACGGCCCGCGCGTTGTTGCTTAAAAAAAGGCTTGCCGCGCGTGGTGACAGTAAGTACCAGCATAACCACGAGAAGAAGCGGTGAAAATAGGATCAGAAAGAGAATGGAGAGAACGATATCAAGTCCGCGTTTTACATAGCCGTACAATGAGTATTCCCTCCTTCCGTGAGGTTGATTCGTATCAAACGTTAAAACCGTGTCGAGAAAACTCAAATTGAGGTATTCTTTAGTATACCTTGTTTTGTTCAAAATTACAAGCAAAATTCGGCAAAAACAGGAGCGGAAAGGAGGTGATTGCGGAAGTGTAACAAACTTGTTATAACTCATTGGCGAGTTGCACAAAAACGCGAAAGACTCTTTTGCGGTTTTTGATGCTATGGGCGATTTTGTATGAATTTTTTTGAATAATGCTTGCAAAATGCAGTCAAGGGTAGTATAATGCCTTAGAATTCAGAAAAACGTGAATTTTTTAATGATAATCGATAAATTCCGATCGAATAACCCGCAAGGACACGTCGCGCCGCGACGGCGTCCGAGCCCTGCAAAGGAGGGTGTTTTTTCAATGCGTGACATTATTTCGCTCAATACGCGGTCGGCGGCGACAAAAACGCCCCGTCGCAGCTTCCTTTTTGTAAAGCGTGTGCTGGATATTGTGTTTTCGGCGCTTCTGCTGGTGCTGCTGTTCCCGTTGATGCTCGTGGTGACGGCGATCGCGGCGTATGATACCGAAGGTTCTCCGTTTTTCGTGCAGACGCGGATGGGGCGCTACGGCAAACCGTTCCGTATGATCAAATTCCGTACGATGAGTAAGAGTGCTCCCGAAAACGTGGCGACAAGTGAACTGAAGAATGCCGACAGCTTCATTTCGCCCATCGGTCATTTTCTTCGCAAATTCAGCCTGGATGAGCTTCCGCAGCTGTGGAACGTGCTGAAGGGCGAGATGAGCTTTATCGGTCCCCGCCCTGTGGTGCTGACCGAGGAGGAGCTTCTCAATATGCGTACCTTCCACGGTGCGGATGAGGTGCGCCCCGGCATTACCGGCTTTGCGCAGGTACGCGGGCGTGATCATCTGCCGATCGCGCAGAAAGCGTTCCTTGATGGGTATTATGCCCGTCACGCGACCTTTGTGATGGATATGAAGGTGCTGTGGAGGACGGTGCTGTATGTGATGCGCGCCGAAGGTGTGGCTGACGGCGACAGTGCCTCCGCCGCGAAGGCGAGCCGCACGGCGTGATAAGGGCAATGAAGAGTGAAAAGTGAAAAATGAAGAATGTCGGTGTCCGCTGACGCGGACGGATTGTAAAAAACGGACGGGGAAACCCGTCCGTTTTTTCGTGTGTGGGAATGCACCAACCGCTTGCCTCTCCTTGTCAGGGGAGGTGGCCGAGGCGGTGTAACCGACGAGGTCGGAGGGGTAGTAGGGAACGGATTTACCCGTTCTGTTTGCACAAAACCCGCAATCGGCGTATCAATTCAATCCGTCCTCGCCGACCGCCGCGAAGAGGCGGGCAACCATATCTCTGATGGGAGCAAGGCTTGGATGCGACAGCGACGGATCGCGCCGCGATACAGCGAGGGCTTCCTCCTGTGCCTGATGCAGAACTTGAAGATCGCCCTTGAGATCGGCGATAGACAGCACGGGGAGACCGTGTTGTCGGTTGCCGAAGAAATCCCCGGGGCCGCGAAGCTTCAGATCTTCCTCGGCGATCACAAAGCCGTCGGTGGTTTTGGTCATAACCTTGAGGCGCTGTCGCGTTTCCTCCGAACGTCCGTCGGATATCAGAATACAGCACGAAGCGTGCTGACCGCGTCCGACGCGACCGCGGAGCTGATGCATTTGCGCCAGCCCGAAGCGTTCGGCGTTTTCAAGCACCATAATAACGGCGTTGGGGACATCCACGCCGACTTCGATCACGGTGGTGGATACCAGAAGGTCCAGCTCATGGGCGGCAAACGCGCGCATCACCTCGTCCTTTTGAGCGCCCTTCATACGGCCGTGAAGAAGGCCGATGCGGTATTTTCCGAGTACGGTCGATTGCAGGCGGGCATAGTATTCTTCGGCGGACATCAGATCGGACGGCAGTTCCTCCTCGTCCTCTTCGATCAGCGGGCAGACGATATAGCCCTGCCGTCCTTCGGACAAAAAGCGGTCTATGTAGTTGTACACGCGTTCGCGTTTATCCGAACCGACCGCGTACGTGGCGATCGGCTGACGACCGGGCGGTAATTCATCAAGCACCGACACGTCCAGATCACCGTAGATCATCAGGGCAAGCGTGCGTGGGATGGGGGTAGCGGACATCACAAGGCGATGGGGATCACGCCCTTTGGAGGAAAGAGCCGCACGCTGACCGACGCCGAAACGGTGCTGTTCATCGGTGATCACGAGTCCCAGCGACGCAAAATGCACGTTATCCGACAGCAGGGCGTGCGTGCCGACCACAAGATCAAGCGTGCCGTCCGCAAGGGCTTCGACGGTACGGCGCTTTTGCGCGGTCGTCATACTGCCGACCAGCAGACCGACGCGAACGGTTGTGTTTTCGAATAGCTTAACAAAGGAGGCATAATGCTGGCGTGCAAGTATTTCGGTCGGGGCCATCATCGCCGCTTGCCAGCCGTTGCGGATCAGGGAATAGCAAACACCTGCCGCCACAGCGGTTTTACCGCTGCCGACATCGCCCTGGATCAGGCGGTTCATCGGGCGGTCGGTCTGCATATCACGGACGCAATCCGCAAGGGCGCGGCTTTGCGCGCCTGTCAATGTAAAAGGCAACAGACGTTTGAATTCTTCGGAACAGTCCGTTGCAATCGTGACGGCGGTTTTGGAGCGGTTGTGTCCCTTAAGCCGCAAAAGGCCGAGCTGAAGCACAAACAGCTCCTCGAATACAAGCCGTTTTCGTGCGGCGTTCAACGCCTCGTGTGAGGCGGGGAAATGTACGGCACGGATCGCATCGGAGCGGGAAATCAGGTTGTGCCGCCGACGGATATCTTCGGGGAGCGCGTCTGCTTCAAGCTCGCCGTTAAAGAGAGCCAATGCCGCCTTGACCGTCCGTTCAACAGCGGCGGAATTCAGACCTGCCGTCTGGCGGTAAATGGGGCGGATCTGCTGACCGCCTTGCGCGGGAGCGATGGCGGGAGAGCTCATCTCAAAGCGGTGAAAGCGTTGTTCCACCGTGCCGAAAAACAGATAATCCTCGCCCGCGCGGATGGAGGCGGCAACGTATTTGGTATTGAACAGCGTAATATGCATACCGCTCAGTCCGTCGCTGACGGTAAATTTGTACAATGTCAGGCCCTTGCGGATGCGATGCTCCTGCGGCTTTGCAAGCGCCGTGGCGCGGATGCAGCAGGGCTCCCCGATGGGGGCCTCGGCGATGGATACGATCTGCGACCAGTCCTCGTAGCGTGCAGGATAGGTGTGAAGGAGATCCCGCACCGTATGGACGCCGAGACGGTGAAACAGCTCGGCACGTTTTTCGCCGACGCCTTTGACAAATTGGATCGGACGATCCATCAGCTCGTTCATACGGCCCGCCTCCTTTCTTTACTATACGATTATTATATCAAACGGAGGCAAGGTTGTAAAGAGCAGTGATCTTCACGCCGAGGCGTGAGTGATATATCGTCCTGCAGACGCCGCCAACGGACATCATCGGCACGAATGGCCGTGTTTTTTGTCGGTTTGAAAGTTTCACTTGATTATTTTATGAATACGCGGTATAATAGAGTGAACTATGTTGACGAGTCTGCGTTTTTTTGAGGCGTCAACAAGAGAGATAGGATTCCATATTTCAACGGAAAGGCGTGTAGTAATATGATCCGATTGGAAAATCATTTGGGCAATATCGAAATTTCGCAGAGCTATTTTGCGGGGCTTGTCGGCAGTGCGGCGTCCTCCTGCTTCGGCGTAGCGGGGATGTGCAAGGCGGGTACCAGACAGGGCATCCGCGGTCTGTTCTCGCGCCGTGAGCATATTGACGAAGGCGTCAAGGTGCGCGTGGTGAACAAGCAGCTCATCATCGATCTGCATATTACGGTGATTTACGGTATGAACATCTCCGCCATCACCAAGAGCATTGTCAACAAGGTCCGTTACACGGTGGAAACCTCCACCGGTCTTACCGTGAAGCGCGTGAATGTGCACGTGGACGGTATGAAAGCGGAATGATCTGTCGAAGGTAAGGAGTTGTGGATACTGTGATTCAAGGTACTCTGCTGAAAAATGCGATGATCTCGGCGGCGAACAGCCTTTGCAACGTCAAGCAGGCGGTCGACGAGTTGAACGTGTTTCCCGTTCCCGACGGCGATACGGGCACGAATATGTCGATGACGATCACGGCGGCGGCGAGAGAGCTGTCCCGTTTGTCCGAGCCGACCGTCACCGAGGTGGCGGATACGGCGTCCTCCGCGCTGTTGCGCGGTGCACGCGGTAACTCGGGCGTCATTCTGTCGCTGTTGTTCCGCGGTTTCTCGAAGGGCCTCAAGGGCAAAGAGGAAGCAAGCGGTAAGGATCTGGCGTATGCGCTGACGCTCGGCGTCGAGGCGGCGTATAAGGCGGTTATGAAGCCGACCGAGGGCACGATCCTGACGGTGGCACGCGAGGCGGCGGAAGCGGGTACCGCGGCCGCTGAGGAGAACGACGATGCGCTCTCCGTCTGGACCGTAATCTGCGAGGAAGCGGCGGCTTCGCTCGACCGCACGCCCGAGTTGCTCCCGATGCTCAAGAAGGCGGGCGTTGTGGACGCGGGCGGCAAGGGCTTCCTGGTCATCATCGAAGCGATGAAGGATGTGTTCGCGGGCGGCGAGGTCGTGCAGGGCGAGGCTCCTACGGCGGCTCCGACGCGTAAGCAAAGCGCCGCGGCGTCCTTCGAGACCGATATTAAGTTCGCGTATTGCACCGAGTTTATTGTGGCACGCGACAAGTCGATCGAGACCGATCCGCTCAAGCTCCGTGCGTTCCTTGAATCCATCGGCGACTGCGTCGTTGTGGTGGACGATGAGGATATTATCAAGGTACACGTGCACACGAACGATCCCGGTCGTGCGCTTCATGAGGCGATCGAATACGGCCAGTTTGAAACCGTGAAGGTTGAAAATATGCGTATTCAGCACGCAAACGCGGGTTGGGTGGAAGAGGCCGATCCCGAAGCGGCGGCGGAGGTCCCGACGCTCGAACGTGCCGAGCCCGAAAACCCCTACGGCTTTGTTGCTGTGGCGGCGGGCGACGGCCTGAAGGAGCTGTTCACCGACCTGAGCTGTGACCAGGTCGTCAGCGGCGGCCAGACGATGAATCCGTCGACGGATGACATTCTGCAGGCGATCGAAGCGACGCCCGCCAAGGTCGTGTATGTGCTTCCGAACAATAAAAACATCATTCTGGCGGCCGAACAGGCGGTCCCTCTTGCGGACCGTGAGGTGCGCGTCCTGCCGACGCGTACCATTCCGCAGGGCATCTCCGCGATGCTCAGTTTCGATCCCGAGGCATCGGTGGAGGATAACCTGCTGGCGATGACCAAGGCCGTGGACAATGTCTCCACCGGTCAGGTCACTTATGCGGCGCGCAACAGCGATTTCGACGGTCACCAGATCGAAGAAGGCCAGATCCTTGCTCTCGACAACAATAAGCTGTCGTTTGTGGATACCGACTTGCGTCATGCTGTAGTCAAGCTTTGCCGCAACCTTGTCAATGCCCGCCGTCTGTCGGGACGTGACACGTCGTTTGTCACGATGATCTACGGCGAGGACGTGACCGAGGAGCAGGCCGAGGAGATGAGCGCGGCAGTGTCCGAGAAGCTCGGTACGGATATCGATGTGACGGTCGTGTGCGGCGGACAGCCTGTGTATTATTATATCCTCTCGGTGGAATAAGGGCAGTGAAATCGAGCGCGTTGCGCTCGGTGAAATATCGCCTGACGGCGATGTGAAATATGGCCTGACGGCCATGTGAAATCTGTCCTTCGGACAGGTGAAGGAGTCCGCTTTGCGGACGGGAATGATAAAAAGGACGGTCGAAAGACCGTCCTTTTTTGCGTGTGTGGGAATGCACAAACCG
>JAFQMR010000132.1 GCA_017396175.1 Clostridia bacterium | reverse complement strand
TTCCACCCGGTCAATGAGATCCGTCAGTACCCAAAGGGCGGCCAGTCTCGCTCTGTTGATGGGTTCATCTGTATGATCGTGGTACAGGTCGCGGCTGTGATCGTATTGAATACGCCCGGTGTGGGTGAGATGACTCAGTACTTTTAAGATCTTGTCCTCTTTGCCGGGATACATACGCAGAAGCTGTTGACGGTAAAGGTGGTGATACAGGGTGATATCCCGCAATAGAGAGGTTGCCTCCCGACCGTATATCTGAGAACGTTGGATCATAGGATGACCTCCTGCAACGAAAAAGCGTCTGGCCGATAGTCGGTCAGACGCTTTTGGTGTGGTATGAAAATGAATTATCGCGTTTCGTCCGCATTTTTTAGGATCGAGGCTATCTGTTGGCGCAGTTTATCCAATCCGCTTTGTGCGTCCGATACTTGCCCGGCCTTCACCTGCTTTTCGGCTTCCATCAGCTTTTCGTATGCTTCCGTTAGATCGGCGTTCATAAATACCTCCTGCGTTATTTTACAACTTTGTATTTCACCCGGGCACCGTATTTGACCGAGGTGAAAAGTCCCAACTTCTCAAACTTTTGGACGAAGCCGCGGATGGTGGCATACGCGGCATCCCCAAAGTCCTTTTCGAGTTGTTTGGTGGAAAATTCGCCGGTACCGTAACAGGATAGAACAAACTTCCAGAGCTTGGTCTCCTTTTCAGTCACTTGTCCATTTTTAACAGCATCCTCATAAAGGACCAGAGTATCCATACCGGTGGAGTCGGCGGTCATCTTGTTGTACACATACTTGGTGAAATACAGGATGAACGGGGTTATATCTATTACACCGCTGAATTTTTGATTCTTCTGTATGAGAGTATAGGCATCGTAATAGGCTTTACGGCTTTTTTCGATCTGGCTGGAAAAGGGGATAAACAGGGTGGACTGATACCCTTTTTGAATCAAAAACCACAAATGCAGTAATCTTGCCATACGACCGTTGCCATCAAAATACGGATGCACATACGCCACATAGAAATGGAGGATCGCCGCCTTGATCAGATCGTTTATATCGTCCTCGGTGTTGGCAAAGGCAATGAGTGCTTTCATAAACTGAGGTATGTGCCTGTGATCCAACCCGGAATGTTCAATATGATTGCTGACCACATATACCGTATCGTGCCGATAATACTGACCTTCTTTCAAACGGTCATCGTTTTCAAGAAAATCGCCTACCGTCATCGCATAAAGCGTGTGTAGATTTTCCTCGGTGATCCTGTTAGAGGTATCGGCAATGAACTCCAGCCCCTTTTTTATACCGAGAATACGATTCTCCTGCTCGTTTTTGGGCGCCATACCTTTCAGAATATTACGCACACTGTCCCGGCTGAAATCGATGTTTTCAATGGCGGAGGTGGCGACGATCTCATCCTCGGCGGCTTTTAATCCATAATGTTGTTTCTGTGCCTGAAGCAACAGCTTAACCGTGTTTTGATTGACAGCCGCGTGGTTTTCGATATAGACGATGTTGTTGCCGCCGAAATCGGCAAGAGGCACGGGCTTATAATATAAGTCCGACAAGGTGTTGATGAACGCACCGAAATCGTCCCGGTATTTGTATTTCATCTTCTCATAGTTGGGGAAATGTGTATCCTGCAACATGTTTATGAAGAGTTGAATATCCATTACTGCAACCTCCTGATAACAAATAGTATCAGCAAGTATCAGTTTAACCCATAAAGGCCGATCTGTCAAGAGAAAATAGTGTGTTGCGTTTGAAAAAACGGACTTTACTTGCTTTGACGATAGTAGAGTTCCTCTGTAACACGCAATATATCCGTATAAACACCGCAGTATAACTCCTAATGCGTATTGTGTTGGTATTACGTAGGTATTACACCTTTTGCTGTGAAAGCAGCTCTTGCAGCTCGCGGCGGTCGGTGGTGATAAGGCTTTTTTCCAGATCGCTGCATCGGAATTCTACCGCGATATGGTTGTTGTTGGTGCTGATGAGGCCGTTGCCCCGTTCAAAGTGGGTGATCTCCATCACTTCGGCTTCGGAGAGGTGAAGGGTGGATTGTACCCGACGCGCTTCATCGTCCTCCAAATTCAGCAGGATCTTGGTCTTGCACACATTGATGATGCCCTTTCCGTATTTGCCCTCATCCAAGGATAGAAAATCGTTGAGATCCTGTGTGGCACACACGGCAGAGCCGCCGTAGCCCCGGATGATCTTGAATATCTCCAAAACGAATTCTGCGGCGACACGGTTGCCGGTACTGCCGATGAGTTGCCAGCACTCGTCTATGAAGATGGCTTTTTCGGCGGTGCGGTTTTCTTTTGCCTTGTCCCACACGAAATCCAGTGCGATGAACATACCTACCGGGAGAAGGTCCCCGGACAGCTCGGATATATCCAGAACGGTGTATTTGTTGTCCAACCGTACATTGGTCTGCTGGTTGAAGGTGCCGGCAGAACCGTGCACCAGCCGATTGAGGATGTTGGCGATTCGCCGTGTCTCGGGAGCTTCGATCAACACCGCGTACAGGTCACCCAGTATCGGCATCTCCCGGTATCGATCCGTAACAGCGGGGTCTATGAGAGAGGCGTTGTCGTGGGTGATGCCCTTGAGACGGTAGGTGGATATGAGGGCTTCATCCAACAACTGCTTTTCCTCGTGGCTCATATCCGGAATCAGCAAGCTGAAAAAGATGTGGAGCTGTTGGATCTTCGCCGCCAACTCCGACCGTTCCGGCCGCAGACCATCCAGCAGTGTATCGGCCGAACGATCGGTCTTACGTATCTCCATCACATTGATACAGTGCTTCGAAGCCGGCGAGATCTGAATGAATTCCCCGCCGATATTCCGGCAGGCGCGGTACAGCTCGTGGCCTTTTAGGGGAGCGATCAGAAAAGTCTGGATACCCTTGCGCCGCATCCGCAGAGCCATAAGCTGTAACGTGAAGGTCTTGCCCGCGCCGCTGGTGCCCATAATGGCGATGTTCGCATTCTTGTAGGTGGAAGAATCAAAGATATCCACGATCACCAACGAGTTGTTGAACTTATTGACTCCTAACAGGATGCCGTTATCGTCACTGAGCTCATAGGCAGTGAAGGGATAACAGCTTGCCGCACCGGTGGTCAGCACGTTCCGTTTGGAGCGTGCATAGAGATGCTTGTCCGGCTTTGCCAGCGGCAAGACGGACAGCAATGCCTGTTCCTCGCAGAAGGCGCAGGAGCTGACCTGCATATCCTGGGATATCAGTAGCTTACGCATCTCCCGTTCCCGCCACTGGAGGTCTTCCAGCGTATCGGCGGTAATGGTAATGAGGATGTTTAAGTAGTAAAAGTCCTCGTTCCCGGCCAATCCCTCCTTGAGAAAATACCCGCTGCGGATCGCGCTGTCCAGATCGTCGTAATCGCTGTTGGTGTCACTGGCTTCCCGGATCTTGGAGCGGTTGATACGGAGCTGTTGTCCCAGCTTTTGTACCATACGGTCCTTGGGCTGTCGGGAGAGAAACAGATCGATATCGATACCGTCACCGGCATTGACCAGTAAACTCATCCACCCGGCAGGAACCTGGGATCGATAGCCGGAGGAGGGGATAAGCAGATAGGTATGGTATAGGCCGTCCATATGGATATACCGGCTGTGGGTGAAATCGATCGTGTCCGGTGCTATGAATGTGGCACAGGGGATATTGTCGGTAGGTAGTCCTTGTGTGATATAGCGGGAGACGACCTGCTGTACCCGTTCCGCCAGAGGGACGGTGGCGCTGGTCTGCCGACAGAGGATATGGTACAGGGCATCCACGGTGAAGGTATCCTCATTTTCGGGGATCATCACCTCGTTACC
>JAFQMR010000013.1 GCA_017396175.1 Clostridia bacterium | reverse complement strand
TCAGCTCGGTGAGCAGGATGTAGAGGGGATTCCCGTATGCCTGACACGTGACACGGAGGGACGTTTGCAATGCACGTTTATCCCCGACGGTCACGTGCTCGGCATCGGCGCTACGCGCAGCGGAAAAACGACGGGGTTTGTGCTTCCGACGGTTCACACGATGCTCAACAAAAAGAACAAGCCCAGTATGGTGATCAGCGATCCGAAGCAGGAGCTTTACTGCGCAACGGCGGAGGAATTCCGAAAAAACGGATACCGCGTCTTGCTGTTGGATTTCACCGATTATACCCACAGCGACTGTTGGAATCCGTTGGTAAAGTGCTATCGCGCGTATCGCCTTTACAGCAAGGTGGAGGATGAGGTGGGCTTGACGGCAACGCCCAACGGTATGCGCAACACATTTCGCGGCAAGGTGTACGAGGATCAGGGGGAGCTGGAACGCGATATCCGCGAGGTAAAGGAAATCTACTATAACGTTGCCGAAAAGGAGATTGAATTCCTGCGTCAGACGGTGTTTTCTGCCCAGAACGAAAAGGATCCGTTCTGGGTGGATTCGGCTCGCGATCTGTTTGCGGCGATTCTGTACGGTATGCTCGAGGACAGCGAGCTTGGCTTCATTACGGAAAAAACGTTTTCCTTTGACACGGTGCTGCGTATTTTCGATGCGTTCACCGACAGTGCCAAGGACTACGACGGCGGCTATTTCGTCAATCGTGATCACAAAACCTCAAAGGCGTATCAGATCGCGCACAAGTGTGTGATCGAACAGGCGGACACCACCCGTCGTTGCATCAGCTCGGAATTTGCGACGAAGATCAATAAGTTCCGCGATACGGCTGTTCGCCGTATTACCTGCACCAACTCGTTTGAATTGTCAGAGCTGGATGACGGCGCGCCGACGGTGATTTTTGTGTCCTATAAGGATGAGGAAAGTCTGCACTACGATGTGATTAGTATGTTTTTGACCGATCTGTACAGCGAACTGATCGAGGTTGCCCGTAAGAAGGGCGGTATGCTGTCCCGTCCGTTTTACTTTATGCTGGATGAGTTCGGCAACCTGCCGAAATTCGCGGATTTTGAGAAGGTGATTTCGGCCTGCGGCGGGCGAAACATCTGGTTTTTGCTGATCCTGCAATCCTACGCGCAGTTGAACAACGTGTACGGCAAAGAGACGGCCGAGATTATCAAGGACAACCTGAACACACACATTTTCTTCGGCACCAACAATCCGCAGACCAAGCGTGAATTTTCCGAGGAATGCGGCAAGAAGACGGTCATTGCCCCGACGTCGGCGCTCAACGGCGAGGGAGAGTCGGTCGTGCGTTACGATAAGGATACGGTAGCGCTGGTACCGGTCAGCGCGTTGGCGCGTCTGAAGCCCGGAGAATGTGTCGTTACGCAGATGCGTGAGGATGTGCTGTGGTCGTGGCTGGAACGCAGTTATCTTTGTGAGGAGTTTCGCGTGGAATGTGCTTCTCCCAAAGAGCATAAGGCGCCTGTGATGTTTATGTCCGAAGAATATCGCTACAATCCGTCGAAGCATAGGAAGGTCCCCACGGATGTCGAGATGCTGTTTATATATTAAGCAAGGGAGGGTTCGGTATGAATTTGTATGAGCTGCAATGCAAGCTCGTTTCCAAGGGCTCGGTAACGGTTCCGGAGCTGCAGCAATGGCTTTCGATGAGCTATAAAGAGGCGATGGAGGTTGTCCACGGTCTTCAGGAGCGCGGCTGGCTTTCTTTGGAACCGAAGGGCCTCAGCTATACGGTGCACGAGGCCTATTGCAAGCTGCGTCCGTTTCGCCGTAGTGAGCTGAAGGTGCTGATGAATGAACTGGATACGGATTGCCGTTCGGCGTTGCATTGCATCACGGTGCACAAGGGCGCAACGCACCGTCAGATCGAGCTGGAGGTGCGCGGCAGCGATGATACCAACGAGGCCCTGGCGAAGTTGCTTAAGCGCGATCTGGTGTATTGCTTTTGCGGACGCTGGTATCTGAGTGTCTCTTCGACGGCTTCGGCCGCACTGCAGACGATGGTTCGCCATATGCGTACGACAGACTCGCCCTCGTTGTCACAGTTGTATGATCTGTTTGACGGGGCTTTTGATGCATAAAAACAAACGGTAAAAGTTCACGGTTTTTTCTTGCGTTGAATTATAAGATGTGGTACAATAATCTTATGCTATTTTTTTCGGAAAGGATGTGGTAACTGTGTATATCACCGAAGCGCGCTTTGCGCAGATGCTGAAAGAGCTTCTTGAATACGACGAACCGTGTTACGAGACGCTGAATTCGATTGTTCGTGATTGTTCCTGCGGTTCTATTTGCGCGAAAGGGGCCGATTACGATTGGTTCGTGCATGAGGATATGGAAGATGCTTTGAGCGCAACGGCCGAGACGGTTCGCCTGAAGGTGTTTTCGTCGTTCCTTTTCAACAAAGGCTCCGGTATCGTGAACGACGATGTCGGCGGATTTGTCGCTTGGGTACAGGATATTGCTTCGAAATGCACAGCCAACCATATCCGAAAGCAGAAACGGTTTCACGGGATCGTTGTCCCGGACGGAGAAAAGGTGCTGTCGTTTACGGCATCCAACATCGACGAAGAGCGCCGCCGATTTGCGGAATCGATCGATGAGGTCGTGATGCTGGTATTGGAAGGCAAGCATCAGCTTCACATTACGCTTGCCTGGCTCTTGCAACTCATTTATATGACACATTATAATTGCGATCATAAGGACGCGATGAACGCGGTTCTTAAGTATCACAGTCAGGCCACGCTTACGCAGATCTACGGGTTTGTGCTGTACGCATCGAAAAAGCTTTACTGCTTGCGCATTTCGCCGGCGCAGCAGCATTTTATGCGCCAGCAGTTGATCAGAAAGGATAAGACCGGGTGCTGTCTCGGCGATAAACGTCTGGAGGAATTTTTCAATTTCTCTCACGACAAACGGGACGGCAAGGTATCGCTCAGCAAATGGTGGAGCAATATCCGACACGAAATCAACGGTCAATTCGATGATCCGACCTACAAGGCGGAACAGAAAGGAACGAAGCGTGATGAAGCATCTGACAACAGCTGAAATCATTACATTTGTGATGCTCGATGATACTCTCAGCGAGGAAGAACATCTGTGGGCTATGGAAGTGAATAAGCATATTCGCTCCTGCCCGACGTGTTTGCAGGCCGTACAGACATTCGGCCGTTTATATGATAGGATACTGGATATGAGAGACAGCGGGGCTTGTACGGAGTTTTTGTCATCCGGTGAACAGGTATCGCTTGAAGAGATTCGAGAAATGATCAATAGTCTATGCTCCGCGACGGAAGAAGATCTGTTGGACCGTAGGATGAAAGAACAGCTATATGCCATGAATGCGGATTTGGAATTGTTTTAATGTATGATGCGAAGGATAAAGGAAATGAAAACGGTTAAGCCCCGACTTGGTTTCGGGGCTTAACTTGCTTGAGCTATAACGGTGACATCGGGGAGGAATGGAACGTGGGTGCGTTTTCGGCAGAGAAACAACAAGCCATACCGCGTGCGGAGCATCCGCGCCCGCAGTGGATGCGGGAGAGCTGGATCAATCTGAACGGCGAATGGCAGTTTGAAATCGACAATGCGCGAAGCGGTGAGGAGCGCGGCTTGCATCGTGAGGGAGCATCTCTCTCTCAGGTGATCACGGTGCCGTTTTGCCCCGAAAGCCGTTTGTCGGGGCTGGCCCATACCGATTTTATGCGCGGTGTGTGGTATAAACGCACGATTACGCTCCCGAAGCATAACGGCGTCACGCGCCTGCATTTCGGTGCGGTGGACTATGCGGCAAAGGTGTTCGTCAACGGCATGGCTGTCGGCACGCACAAGGGCGGTTACAGCCCGTTTTGGGTGGATGTGTCCGAGGCCTTGCGCGACGGCGAAAATGAGATCACGGTGTTTGCGCAGGATGATACGACCGATCCGCTGATCCCCTCCGGAAAGCAATCGACGAGCTTTGCGTCTCAAGGGTGCTTTTATACCCGTACGACGGGGATCTGGCAGACGGTGTGGCTGGAACAGTTGCCGCCCGTGTTCGTAGAGTCGGTGAGCTATACGACGAATATCTATGACGGCAGTGTCACCGTGGAGGTCGCCCTGCACGGCGAGGGCGCCTTTTCCTGCGACATCCTGTTTGACGGCCGCCCGATGGGGCATTATGAAGTCGGGTATGCGACGGAGCGGCTGACCTTTACGGTTCCGCTTGCGGAAGTACATTTGTGGGAGCTCGGTCAAGGATTCCTTTATGATACGGTGTTCCGCTTCGGAGAGGACACGGTGTACGGTTATTTCGGCTTGCGGGAGGTGCGCCTCGACGGCAAGCGCTTTCTGCTGAACGGACGTCCGGTGTTTCAGCGACTGATCCTCGATCAGGGCTTTTATCCCGACGGCATCTATACCGCTCCCTCGGATGAAGCGCTTTCGGAGGATATCCGTTTATCGATGGCGCTCGGCTTCAACGGCACCCGTCTGCACGAAAAGGTGTTTGAGGAACGCTACCTTTATCACGCCGACCGTATGGGGTATATGGTGTGGGGAGAATACCCCGATTGGGGGCTCGACCACAGTCGCTCGGACAGCATCTATCCTATTCTTCCCGAATGGACGGCGGTGGTGATGCGCGATCGCAATCATCCGTCGGTTATCGGTTGGTGTCCGCGCAACGAAACCTGGGATCAGGGCTATCGCAAGCAGAACGATGATGCGGTGGCGATGCTGTACGAGGTGACAAAGCAGCTGGATCCTACGCGTCCCTGTATCGATGCCAGCGGCAATTTTCACGTAAAGACCGACATTTTTGATGTTCACGATTACGATCAGGATCCCGAGACGGTGAAGAAGCGCTATGATCGCCTTGCGACCGAAGGCGTGCTCGAGGATCGCTTTGCCGAACGGCAGACCTATCGCGGTGAAGCGGTGATGGTCAGCGAATACGGCGGTATCCGCTTTGCGGCGGGTGTCAACGACAAAACGCTCAGAAGCAGTTGGGGCTACGGTGACGATGTGGCGGATACGGAGGATTTTATCCGACGCTTTCGCGGGCTGACCGATGCACTGCTTGACAATCCCGCTTTGTGCGGCTTTTGCTACACACAGCTGACCGACGTGGAGCAGGAACAAAACGGCCTGTATACGTATGAGCGAAAGCCGAAGTTTGATGCGGCGGTATTGCGGACCATCGTGTCCCGCAAGGCGGCGATGGAGGGCTGATAATGGAATCGTTGGAATCGAAAAAGCTGGCACTGCTCCGTACTTTGCAGATCCTGCGGCATCACAGCGACTTTCAGCATCCGCTCACGCAAAAGGAACTGCTCGCGTTGCTGGAGCTGGAGTATGGCATTGTACTGGAGCGTAAGGCGGTCGGACGCAATATTTCTCTGCTTCAGGAAGCGGGCTATGCGATCGAAAACGGGCGTAAGGGATGTTATCTGGATGAACGGGAGTTCGAGGATGCCGAGCTGCGGATGCTGATCGACGGCGTGCTGTGCAGTCGCTACATCACCGAGCGGCATTCCAGAGATCTGATCGATAAGCTGTGCGGGATGTCCAATAAATATTTCCGCTCCCACGTCAAGAATATTCATTCCGTGGGAGAATGGAGCAAAACGGAAAACCAGGCATTGTTTTTCAATATCGAGCTGATCGACGATGCGATCAACAGCGGGAAGCGGCTGGAATTCGACTATAACAAATACGGCATCGACAAGAAGCTCCACCGCACCAAAACGCACGTAGTCAGCCCCTACCAGCTTCTGTTGCATAACCAGCGGTATTATCTGATGGCGCGCAGTGAGCGGTGGAAGAATATCACCTATCTGCGGGTGGATCACATCACCAATATGCGTATTCTCGAGGAACCGCTCACACCGTTAAATGAAAACGACGGCTTTGAACACGGCATCTCCTACAGTGAGCTTGCCACCTCTCTGCCGTATATGTTCACCGATAAGCCGCAGCTTGTCGAGTTTCTGGCGGATGAGGGGATCGTCGATCAGGTGGTCGATTGGTTTGGTGACAACGCCCGTATGTCCGCCGAGGACGGGCGCGTGCGGGTGACCGTTCGTGTCAGCCTGCAGGCGATGGAATACTGGGCGATGCAGTATCTCAACCGTGTGGAGATCCTGTCGCCGTCGTCTCTCCGTCAGACGATTGCCGCCAATCTGCAAAACGCTTTAAAAAAATATCAGGATGCATAAAAAAGCCCTGCCGTTTCAAGCGGCGGGGCTTTTCTTGTCCCTTTTTCGGTACATCGCTTGTGGTAAAACAGTGGTAGACGAAAGGAGTGTTTGACAAAATGTATGAAGTGATGTTGCCGCCTTGGGCTTGGTATGAGGACGGGAAGGTGTATTCGGGATCGCTGTGTGCGGATCCCTCGGTCGGCAGTCTTCAGCAGACAACGTTGCAGTACAGGGCGCGGCGGATGCAGGATCGGCTGGTAGCGTGGTGCTGGTTTGATCTGCCGTGGAATGTGACGACGGCGATCGACGAAACCGTGATCGGGCGGTTTGAGGGCTCGGATCTCGGCGTTGAGGTGGCAGAAAACTGGATCCGCTCCAAATGGATTGCGGATCAGGGAACGGCGCCGTTGCTTGGTGACGGGGAAGAACGTCTTTGCGGTTAAAGGAGGAACAACAGGATGCTGTATATGATGAAATGGACACTGGAGGAGCCGCTTTCGGACGGCAAGACCGAGCAGACCGAGCATCAGGAACGGTTTGCCGATATCAGCGCCAAATATACGCGCGGGCAGGAATGGGCGTTTGTCTGGCGTGCCGCTCGCAAGCAGATCGGCTTGGTTGCGGAGGCGGCTTCACAGGCGGCGTGTGACAGCCTGGCCGAACGGATCCGTGAGAGGCTGGGGGCGAAGGTCGGACGCACGGCTTGCTCCGAAGCTACGCTTTCGGAGATGTTCGGTTGCCTGAACGCGGCATCCAGACGGGATCTGATCAGTGAGGCGGCAGAGCGGAGCATCCGTGAGCGTTACGCGTGTGTCCAGTCGCGCGATATTGCGTTTCGCGAACGACTGCTGACACCGAAGAAAACGTTCCCGACGATGATCAAAGAGGCGCGTGAGTGCTACCTGTCCGAATCGCTTGCCGGGGAATTGAAGCGCGTGGAGCAGGGGTTCCAAGGAGATGCCTGCTTCGGGCATCCGACGCATTATGAGATTATGGGCTCCCGCGATGATATCGGCAAGGCGCTTTGTGACAGTGTGCTCGAAGCACTCGTGAAGGTCGGTCGCCTGAAAAGCACGCGGGTCACGCAGTACATCCTCAGCGAGCAGAATGAATTTTCGTCGGCGCTCTACGAGAATCTGTATCAAAGCTCCGTGGGTGGTACCGTAGAGATCACGGTCGACGGGACTATCCGCCAATGGATCTATGATGAGGTTCTTCCGGGGATCTGTCTGACGGCCAGACGGTATATGGATAAGGTGCTGACGGTGTTCCGCTATACTGAGGGTGCTGACCGTGCGAGGGAGGAGATCGTCAAGAAGCTCGGTGCGTTTCCGCTTGTTCGCCTTGACGACAGCACAGTCAGCGGAGAGTTTGCCGAGCGGTATCTGCGCCGTCGGTCGCGGGAGTATCATCTTCGCCCCGACAAGGCCCTTCTTGCCGCGGCACAGACGAGCCTGACGGCTTCGGAGCTGGACGAGCGGGTTGAGGCGTGGTATATCCGCAAGCTGCAAAAGACGAAGTACCCGCAGTATGTTCCTGTTCTCCAACGCGAAGAGGCACAGCCTGAGGGTGACGGCGATGCGATGAATGAGCTGTCGCGGTTGATCGGTCTCGAGGAGATCAAGGCAACGGTGACACGCATTGTGCGCTTCTGCAAAGCGCGGACACAGATGGCGGCACAGGGGCACGGCGTCAGGCGGCCTTCGATGCATATGGTATTCACGGGGAATCCGGGCACGGCCAAAACGACGGTGGCGCGTCTGATGGCAAAGGTGCTTGCGGAAAACGGTGTGCTGGACAGCGGCCGGTTTCACGAGGTGGGACGAGCCGACCTGGTCGGAAAATATGTCGGGCACACGGCACCGCTGGTGCGGGAGGCGTTCGCCAAAGCAAAGGGCGGCTTGCTGTTTATCGACGAAGCGTATTCGCTGGTCGATGAGCGTCGGGGGCTGTTCGGCGACGAGGCGATCAACACCATCGTGCAGGAGATGGAAAACCACCGCGACGATACGATCGTCGTGTTTGCGGGCTATCCCGAGCCGATGGAAAGCTTCCTGGATCGGAATGTCGGTCTGCGCTCCCGTGTGGCGTTTCACGTGTCTTTTCCCGATTATTCGGTCGAGGAGCTGTGCTGTATCGCAGAGAGTATTGCCGCGCAGGATGGCCTGACGCTGAACGAGGAGGCGAAGGATCGGCTGCGCCCGTTGTTTGCATCCGCCTGTCGGGAAAAGGATTTCGGCAACGGACGGTATGCGCGAAAGGTGATCGAGCAGGCGTGTATGGCACAGGCAAACCGCTTGTTTGATCCCGAAAGGGGAGAGCCCGATCCCGCACAGCTTTGTGTGCTGACAGCGGAGGATATCGCCTGCCCGTCTGCCGTAAAGTCGCCGCGGGCACAGCCGCTGATCGGCTTTTGCGGGTGAGGCGTATGATACTTCGCTGTATAAAGGTGCGATCCTTCGGCGGCATCCGCTCGTTTGAGGCGGATATCTATGCCGATGTGGTGACGGTGTTCGGTCGTATGGGCGAGATGCTGATGGCGGCGGTGCGCGTGCTGTGCGGCGTACCGCTCACTAAAACGGAACGGCGTTGGCTTCGCGAGGATACCGTGCTGGAAGCGGAGCTTCACGGCAAGCGTGCGTACCGCGTACGCCTTGAAGGACGGGAGCTTCGGATGACCGTGACCGATCTCGCAACGGGAGCAGACTGCACCGAGGATTACCGTCGCGCCACCTCGCGCTGTGAGGAGGAGTGTGCGACCTATGTGTTTTTGCGCCGTTCCCGCGGCCGTTATCGGGAACAGCTGTGCAGGTATCTTGAGGCTCTGCCGTCCGCCTCCTCCGACGGTCTCGGCGTCACCGAGGCTTTTCATCGGTATACCCGACGGTTTGTCCGCGACTTTTCGGAGGAGCCGCTCCGCCCCGACAAGCCGTATGTTCTAAGGCTCCGTGAGGACGGTCGCTTTGCCGTCTGTCGGCGGGAGGATCCGTGGCACGAGACGGTGACGCTCAGTGAAACGGAGGCGGTGCTGTTTTCGTTTCTGTGTTATCTGCACCTCGTTCGCTTCTGGAAGGAACTGCGGCATACAGTAGATCTTCACCGCGAATCGATGCCGCTGATCGTGGAGGATTTTGCCGAATATATTGATGAATCTGTGCCGCTTTTGCCGTATCTTCACCGCCTGCGACGTGAGACACGGCAGATGCTTCTCTGTCTGCCGCGTGCGCAGGATGCGGCGCGTCTTGCCGACTGGCCCTCTGTACAGCGGGTGGGGGCGGATGCGGAAACAAAAGACAGGCTGTCACGCATAAGGGTGTGATCCTTAACGGAGAAAGTGTAAAGCTTGTATCTCATTGTAGGGCGGGGGCTGTGACCGAAGGAAATCCCTTTAGGGACTCCCGCAACCACGGTAACAAAGCGTCTCTTGCTGTTTTATGGCGAGTTTCGCGTTTGTGGCACAAACGCATCGGGTGAACCCGAACCTCTTATTGCAGAAAAGGAAAAAGAGAAGGTTCAACAGCGAACCTTCTCTGTCTGTTTTTAGTGATATTCTGTGCTGACGCACAGAGTGATATGTTTGCTTTGCAAACGTGATATAAAAACCTGCGGTTTTTGTGATATTCTATTCGCCCACACACTCGGCAAAGCCGAATAACACTGTGCAAAGCACAATACCACTGCGAAGCAATAGAACTCGCCGTTAGGCGAATAGAACTGCGTGATACTCCGTTAAGAGTATCACGCATAAGGTGACAGCCTGTTTTTTGTTGTACAAGGTTATTCTGCGGCGCGGCAAACGGCGTCCCACACCTTGACCATCGCGAAGGTATCGAGCTCACAGTAGCGCAAAAGCTGATCGCGGGCAACGGCTTGTTCGCTTTCGGAAAGGGAGCCGAGACGCGGGAAGAGGGCCATTGCCTCACTGCCGTTGTGCACACCCGTCAGGTTGTGATAGTCAAGAGACGGATCGTCGGGAAAGAGGGCGGGGAGCACGCTTTTGATCGAAAAGCTTCCGCCCATAGCGCGGTTATAGTAACAGCCGTTCTGAAACGGTGTAAGCAGATCGCGGATGTTCTGCTCGATGTTCAGCAGATGCTCTGCAAGGTCGGGGAACTGTGCCGCCAGCTCCTTCAGACGGGTGCATTCGAACGCCTTGTTGTAGGCGGTGACGCAGACGTCTTTCGGAATATCCTCGCACAGCCGTTCGGCAACGGCGCGGCGGGGATCGGTGTCCGCTTCGGCGAGGAATTCCTTGTGCTTCAGTTCGCCACCCGCTTCTTCTATGTAATGCAACGAATATTGGAACGGGATCTGCGCAAACGGCTTGGTGCCGATATAGCGCGGAATTACGGGTTGGACGGTTTCAAAATCGAGAAAGTAGAGCGGGAAGGAGAGCGTCGAAAGGAAACGGCGCAAGCCCTCCTTGTCGATATGGGGCGGAAGCTCCTGCAGATGGTGCTGTATCTGGCGAAGCTGCTTGTCGTTTTTAACGGTCTTCTCGCCGGCAAGCTGTTCAAACGACACCTGCCCCTTACGGTAGAAGTTCAGCTTTTTGGAAAACGGAAGACGGTACAGATCGAAAACCGAGGGAGAAGGAAGCTCTCTTGTGCAGTAGCTCCAGAAGCTACAGGGATAGGGCGCGTTACAGCCTTCGTGCAAGGATATAGACGGTTCCTCGTCGGAAGTGAGCAGGGCTTCGGCCTTGCGGATGGTATCTTCGATGTTCACGGCCTCGGCTTCGATCCTGTCGCTGACCTCCGTGATGCGGAAAAAGCAGGCGAGATCGAGGGTGCCGTCGAATACATAGTCGCTGTTGACGGTGATCAGATACGCGTGCGTTACGGTGACGCCGCAGTGCGACAGCACATAGCATTGATAGGCGATGTCGGCAAGGTATACATCCTTGTCATCGTGGGTGGAGCTTTTGACCTCGTACAGCGCGTAACCGCCGTCCTCGGCTTTGAGAATATCCACCGCACAGTACAGGCCGTTATACTCAAACGACGCCTCGCAGATCACGGGTGTATTCTTTTCGAGCTCTTCGACGGTGCGACGGAGCATTGCGGGCAGATCAAGGGTGTCGCCGTCATAGGCGGTGACCTCAATGTAGTCCCCGAACAGGGACATCGCAAGGTCACCGACCTCATTGCCCGTTTCCATACGGGAGAGTGCGGCGCTGTCCTGCGTGCAGACTTCGGGCTTGTACTTCTGAAGCCACGCAATTTTGGGGCATTGCCACAGCCCGCAATATTTGGATTTGGACAGATACAGCATGCGGCGTCTTCCTTCCTTTACACGCGTTCGTTCAGGCGGGCGGCAAGTGCGCGGAGCTTTTCGCGGGACAGCGTGTTGAGCGATCCGCGTACGGTTACGGTGTCCTCGTCAACGGTAAGATCACGGCATTTTTCGAGCATACGGCGCATCACGGCGGCGGCCATCGGTGCCCAGCTTCCGTTTTCGATCAGCGATACCGAGCGGCTTTGGTATTGACGGGCGGACAGGCCGCGCAGAAATGCGCGCATCGGCGGGAAGATGTCCATATTATAGGTGGTGGTGGCAAGCACCACGGCGTCCGAGCGGAACGCCTCGGCAATCGCCGCCGTCATATCACAGCGGCTGAGATCCCATACGGTGACCTCGCCGTTAAGCATCGCCTTCAGTTCTTCTACGACCTCTTTTGTATGCCCGTATACGGAGGTATACGCGATCATCACCGCGCGCTTTTCGGGACGGTAGGATGACCAGGTATCGTACAGCCGCAGGGCATTCTGTATCGCGTCTCCCTCAAGCATCGGGCCGTGAAGCGGACAGATACGGTCAATGGGCAGAGTGGCGGCTTTTTTCAGCACCGCCTGTACCTGTGCTCCGAATTTGCCGACGATGCCGAAATAATAGCGGGCGGCCTCGTCGTCCCAAGCGACCTCGCGGTCGAGTGCGCCGAAACGACCAAAGCCGTCGGCGGAAAACAGCGTGCGGTCGGTGCGGTCATAGATCATCATAACCTCGGGCCAATGCACCATCGGTGCGGCCACGAAGCATAGCTCGTGACGGCCGAGCGACAGGGTGTCGCCGTCTGTAACGATCCGACGGCGGCCGTCAAACGATTCTCCGTAGAAATTGTCCATCATATCGAACGCTTTTTTGGAGGCGACGATCACGGCCTCGGGCCACTCGGCAGCGAAGCGGCGGATCCCCGCCGAGTGATCGGGCTCCATATGCTCGACAAGAAGGTAGGAGGGGCTGCGCCCCTGCAATGCGCTTTCGAGATTGCAAAGCCATTCATCGACAAAACGATCGTCCGCCGTATCGATCACGGCGATCTTGTCGTCCAAAAGCACGTGAGAGTTATAGGAAATCCCGTCAGGCACGGGAAACTGTCCTTCGAACAGATCGGTGATATGGTCGTTGACACCGATATATACAAGAGAATCGGTCAGGTTCATAAAGTAAACTCCTCCTTTTTTACTGTCAGTATGGCACAAGGCTGTGCGGTTGATGCATCACAGCATCCGCGTGTGGTTGATCGTCAGCTCAAAGCGTGTGCCGAGGAACGCGGCGGAATCGCGGCAGAGCGTCATACGGGACAGAAAGATTTCAAAATAATCCATCACGGGGCAGATGTCGGTATCGATGCTCAATTCCAGCGAAATGATCTTCTTTTCGGCATTTACGGTAAGCGAGGAGTCGACAACGGCGTAGTTGACGCGGTCGTGAATATCGAACGAAGCGTCGCTTGGCTTGCAACGGACGCGGGAGCGACGTACATCGCTCTTGTCGGCGATGATCAGGGCGGCTGCAATAGGGGTGACGGCGTTGGCGGTTTTTTCATCGTGATTGCCGATCGCGGTGATGATTTCGGCGGTATCCTCGGGCGATATCGATAACCCGGAAAGAATGGTATAGGCGAGGGTAGCGCCTGTCAGCGCGTGGTTCGTGCGGTTGACGGCGTTGCCGATATCGTGCATATAACCGGCGATACGTGCCAGCTCACAAATACGGGCATCGTAGCCGAGCGTTTCGAGGATCACACCCGCCGTTGCGGCGGCTTTGCCGACGTGGCCGTAGCCGTGGTCGGTGAAGCCGAGGGCATCCAGCGCGCGATTTCCCGCTTCGATCAGGTTGTTGATCTGCTTGTTATGACGGATCTCCTGATAAGTCAGCATAACATCAGAGACCTCCTTTGTGGGGGAATATATGTCTATAATACCTTGTTTTTGTGAGCATTGTCAAGCGTTACGCACGACATAAAAATAATTTCGTGATATATTGCTTTTATGAGGAAAGAGTGGTATACTGTAAATTGGAAAGCTGTGAAAATTAGAATTCCTTGCGAAAGGGGATCGTGATTATGAATACATCCGTTTTTGAACAGTATGAGTCGGAGGTGCGCTCCTATTGCCGCAAGTTTCCCGAGGTGTTTGTGTCGTCGAAGGGCGCGTATATCCAAGGGGAAAGCGGTAAAACGTATCTGGACTTTTTCTGTGGTGCCGGTGCGCTCAATTACGGCCATAACCACCCGTATATCAAGCAACAGGCCGTTGACTATCTGATGGGGGACGGCATTGTCCACGCGCTGGATATGTACACGGTAGCAAAGCGTGAATTCCTCGAGGCGTTTGAAGAGAAAATTCTGAAGCCCCGCGGTCTGAATTATAAGGTGCAGTTCCCCGGCCCGACGGGTACGAATGCCGTTGAAGCGGCATTGAAGCTGGCTCGTAAGGTGAAGGGACGTCCCACGGTGATGGGCTTGATGGGCTGTTTCCACGGTATGACGATGGGGGCGTTGGCTCTGACGACCGAACGGGATGCCCGCGCGGGTGCCGGTGTGCCGCTGACAAATGTGGTTCACGTTCCCGCACCGTATATGTTCCCCTCGCTCGATACCATCGACTATGTGGACGAGATCCTGTCCGATGACCACAGCGGCGTCGATAAGCCTGCGGCGTTTATTCTTGAAACCGTGCAGGCAGAGGGCGGTATTCAGGTGTTTTCGACCGAATTCTTACAGCGTCTGCGTGCGCTGTGCGATAAGCACGATATGCTGCTGATCGTCGATGACATTCAGGTCGGTTGCGGCCGTACGGGACACTTCTTCTCGTTTGAACGCGCGGGGATTCAACCCGACATCGTGACGCTCTCAAAATCCATCGGCGGCCTCGGCTTACCGCTTGCGCTGACGCTGTTCCGTCCCGAGCTTGATATCTGGAGCCCCGGTGAGCATAACGGCACCTTCCGCGGCAATCAGGTGGCGTTTGTGGCGGCGAAGGCGGCTGTTGAGGTTATGACGAACGAGCATCTTGATGCGAACGTGCGCGAAAACGAAGCGGTGCTTCGCGACGGCTTGACCGCCATCGCTTCGGTGGATGAACGCCTTGCCGTGCGCGGCATCGGTTACATCTGGGGCATCGATTGCAGTCGGATTCCCGTGGACGGGTTTGCACGCCGCGTGATCTGCAAATGCTTTGAAAACGGTCTGATCGTGGAGCTTGCGGGACGTAAGGACGCGGTCGTTAAGGTGATGCCGCCGCTGATCGCGGACAAGGCGACACTTGAAGAGGGCCTGGCGATCCTGCAGGAATCGCTGAATGCCTGCCTTGCCGAGCTGTAAGTGTGTATTTTATGCTCCGACGAATCCCGTCGGGGCATATTCTTTTGAAATGAGGTGAGCGGGTTGAAATTCTTTCAAAAGCACCGTGCGTTAGCGGTGTTGAGTGTGCTTTTGGCGGTACTGCTTGCGGCCGTGCTTATACTGGTGCTGATCTCTGTAAAGCAAAACGAGACCATATTGGTGACCGATTACACCGTATCGCACGAGCAGATTCCCGCCTCCTTTGAAGGAAAGCGGATCGTGCAGGTCACGGATCTTCACAACAAGGATTTCGGTGATCAACTGCCGACCAAGGTGGCGGCACAGCATCCGGATGTCATCGTGATCACCGGGGATATGATCAGCCGTAACAGCGAGGAGATGCAGGCCGCCGTCAGGCAGATCCGTGCGCTGACACCGATTGCTCCCGTGTTTTACATTGCGGGCAACCACGAGGGGCGCTCGCCGGTGTATGCGGCATTTTCCGATGCGTTGCAGGAGTGCGGCGTGACCGTTCTCGAAAACCGCGGCGTAACGTGGGAGGTAAACGGTGAGCAGGTACAGCTGATCGGGGCCTTCCCGCCGGAATTCGGAACCTATTTATCGCGCGATCTGACACCGCTTATCGATGAGTCGCAATATGCCATCGTCCTGCTTCATCATCCCGATCAGTTTCCGACGGCGGTGGATTGCGGGGCTGATCTGGTGCTTAGCGGGCACACCCACGGCGGACAGATCCGCCTGCCGCTGATCGGGGCGCTGTATGCACCCGAGCAGGGACTGTTTCCGACATACGATGTCGGACAGTTTGAAAAGGACGGTGCCACGCTGATCGTTTCGCAGGGGCTCGGAGAAGCCGCGCTGATGCGGATTTTGACACCGCCCGAAATCGTCGTTGTGACACTGGACAGTCCGCACGTATAAGATGAAAAGCCGACCGTGTAAAGCGGTCGGCTTTCTTTATATCTTTGCCTGGATGGACAGGGTATATTCGCTCGGTGTCATACCCGTGGCGCGCTTGAAATAGCGGGAAAAATAGTGCACCGACGTATAACCGAGGCGGTCGGCGATCTGCGTGATGTTCCCGTCACCCTCGCGGAGCATACGCTTGGCTTCTTCGATTTTCAGGTTGCGATAATAGCTCATCACGCCGACGCCCGTTACGGTTTTAAAGATGGTTTTAAGATTGGTGGCGCTTTGTGCCGAGAAGCGACAGACGTCCGCAAACGACAGACTGCCGTAGAGATGCGCCTGCATATATTCGATGATACGGTCGACAAGATCGTGATCGGAACGGAGCTTGATGGAGGAGGAAATACGCACAGCGGGAGTCGCTTCCTCACGGCGAGCCAGACGGATGAGAAGCTGCTCAAGCAGAAGAGACAGCAGTTGCTCCGAGGCGAAGCGGGCGTTGTCGTTGCGTGTCAGTGCGGTGGTCTTCGGATCGTCCAGCGGGGAGGAAAACGCATCCCTTGCTTCGGCGATGATCCCCGCAAACAGATTCCGCTCGGCTTCTCCCGCTTTGAAAAGGGCTCCTGCAAAGCGGTCCATCGCCTCGCCTTCGGCATCAAAAGCGACAACGACAAGATTGGGCGCCACGACACCGTTGGCGGACAGGCTGTGGAACTCGTCGGGCTTATGGAACAGGATGTCGCCGTGTGTCAGGCGCAGAGCGGTATCGTCCGCAATGACATCCACTTCGCCCTTGTCTACGTACAGCATTTCCCAGAAGGGATGCGCTTCGCCCTCGAATCGAAACGTTCTCGAGTATTCGAAATAATGCACCGTGATCAGCGCGTTGATCGCGATCTCGCGTCGGATCGCGGTTTTTGTGTAACGCTTACTCATAGTCATCTCCTCTTACCGTAAGCCGTCCTGAAGAAATACGGGCTCCCCGTGCTGTAAAAACAAACGGGGAACACGCTTGCCGATGGCGCAAACCACCTCGTAATTGATGGTGTCCGACCAGGCGGCATAGGTTTCTACCGACAGGGTACGGTCGCCGTCCCGCCCGAAGGCGGTGACCGGTGTGCCGGGCTCTACATCGTCGATGCGGCTGACATCCAGAATACACTGATCCATACAGATGCGTCCTCTCACGGGTGCTTCCTGACCGTGAACCAGCATATAGGCGCTCCCCGAAGCACGGCGGGTATAGCCGTCGGCGTAGCCGATCGGCACGGTGGCGAGCGTCTCCTCACTGTCGGTGGTGTAGCGGCGTCCGTAGCTGACGGAGGCCCCCTTCGGTGCTTGCTTGACGTGCGATACGTGAGTGCGCAGGGACATAACAGGGGATAACGGTAAAAGCGTCTGCATCCACGTATCGGGGTATAACCCGTACAGAATCAAGCCGGGACGCACCATATCCAGATGCATTTCGGGGTAACGAAGGGTTGCCGCGCTGTTACAGCAGTGGCGAAGGGGGAAGGTGATGCCTTCTGCCTTCAAGGCGTCGACCACCTCCGTGAACCGACGAAACTGCTCTCGCGTAAACGCGTCTCCGTCCGTTTCATCCGCAACGGCAAAATGGGTGAAAATGCCTTCGGCCCGCAGATGCGGCAGGGCACATACACGTGCAATGTCGTCAATATCGGCGGTTTCCTGACAGAAGAAGCCGACGCGGGACATTCCTGTGTCCACTTTGATATGAATATCCAGCGTCACGCCTGCGGCTTTAGCGGCCGCGCTGAGCGCTTCGGCGTGAGACGCCGATACAACGGCTTGCGTAATATGATGCTCTGCAAGGAGCGCTACCTCCTCGGGCGGCGTATAGGAAAGAATCAGCATCGGTGTTGTGAGTCCGGCGTTACGAAGCTGGATCGCCTCATCGAGGTTGGAAACCGCCAGCCAGTCTGCGCCTGCGGCACACAGCGTTTTGGCGGTCATCACCGCCCCGTGCCCGTAGGCGTCCGCCTTGACGACGGCCATCACAAGACTGCTCTTTGCGTATTGTTTGATATGCTCCATATTGCGCTTGAGGCTGTCGAGATCGATCTCGGCCCATGTGCGCTTTAACCAATGTTTCATACGGGTATTCACACCTTTCATAAAGGTACATTGCTATTATATGGGATAATGACAAAAAATGCAACCCTCAGACGAAAAATGCAAAAAGAAAATCGGTACGGCTTCGTGATGCCGTACCGATCAATGGATGGTTATTTCAAAAGCTCGTCGGTTAAGCGCAGGATCTCGGGCGCGATTTTTTTGCGCTCCCGTTTGGCGATTTGACGATAGACGGGGTAGGCAACGGCGATGAGCGGGATGCCGATTAAGCCGAGTGGGATTCCCGTTAGCAGAGCGGCCGTTTTGTCGAGCTGAAGGTAGGAGGAAAGCTCCGTCATAATCAGGCTCATACCGCTTCCGAGGAGCAAAGAACCGAGAATGCCGAGAATAAGAGCGACAACGGTCGCTTTTTTCGTGGCGGCGGCATCCAGACGGCGCACACGCGTCATCGTATCCTCTTCGGGGGAGTCTTCGTATTTTTGGCGGATGGCGCGAAGCTCGTCCTGCTCTTTGGCGGAATAGGTATAGCGGAAGGGTTGTTCGTTATTCATAAGCTTCTCCTTTGTTTTTCGACAGTTGTCGGATTTGTTTGGTACCGCGAACGATCATCATTACAGCCATTGTGATGATCACGGCGGATACGGCGATTCCCGACAGAGCGAGAAATAAGCGGACGGCTTCGGGAGTCAGGGAACCGTCGTTGAAGGTGGTCAGCATGGTAGATTCCAGCGTCAGCATCGATACGCACGCCGCCGCCAGATTGATGGCTTTGGAGGCGGAGTAGAGCGGGCTGTTGTAGCGACGGTATTTGATCAGATTCACAATGGCGATCGCCATCGCGCCGAAGGTGTAGGCGGCCATAGCAATGGTGGTGATTTCGTTGTGGTGGAACGTACGGTTCCAATATACCATAAAGAAAATGATCAGCGACAGCGCAAGGTTCATCATCAGAAATACAATACCGCAGGCACGGTAACGCACCAGCTCTTTTTTCAGCTCCTCGCCGGCGCCGTGGCGGCGGGCATGCCCTGCGAGTACAAAGCGCATCACGGCGAGCGACAGGTAATATCCCGCCAGAGAATAATACCAGAACGTGTGATGGTAGTAGCCGAGCACCAACTGGAACACGGCGTAGACCGTGTTCCACACCAAGGAGCTGTAGAGCGAGAGGCGGATACGCAGGTGAACATCGTCTTGCCATCGCCTGGCGTAGCGGTTTTCCTCCTTGAAGGTGAGAAACCGCTGTATAAGCCGCGGGAGCTTCATACACCACACGGTCAGCACATAGGTGGCAAGTACGTAGGACAGCACCGCCTGCACCGACTTGACATCCCGGCACAGTAGAGAATAGATCAGGTATGCCGCCGACAGAGGTGTCAGAATCAGCAGAACGCCGAGAGGCGGGAACAGCAGGGCTTTTCCGAAAGCTTTCAGGTTCACGATGAGGTCACTCCTCTGCGAAGGGTTACGGTGAAGGTCGATCCCTGTCCGCACACGCTTTCTACGGTGATCTCCCCGTGCAGGATATCGATCACGCGCTTGACAAGGGCCAGCCCGAGGCCGTTGCCCGATGCGGCACGGGAGGAGTCACCCTGATAGAACTTTTCAAAAATATGTGCCCCGACCGCGCTGTCCATACCGCATCCGGTGTCGCTTACCTTTACGACGGCGTGGTGCGGAGTGGCTTCCAGTGATACGGAAACCTTTCCGCAGGGGGGTGTAAACTTAAAGGCGTTTGAAAAAAGGTTGTTCCAGACGTGACTGAGAAGCTCCGCGTCTGCACGGACGGTAACGCCGTCTGTGATGTCGGTTTGTATCTCGATGTCCGCCTTTTCCCATACCGCTTCAAATTGCAGCAGGCATTCACAAAGCTGTTCTCCGAGATCAAATTCCGTGACTTGCGGGAAAATTTGCTGGTTTTCAAGGCGGTTCAGGCGCAGGATGTTATCCATCATATCCGCCATACGGCGGGCGTTGTCCGTGACACCTGCGGCGTATTCAAGGCGCTTATCCTCGGGAAGGTCGGGAGACATAAGAAGCTTCCCGTAGTTCTGCATCACGGCCAGAGGTGTTTTCATTTCGTGTGAAACATTCGCAACAAAGTCGGTGCGTAGTGTTTCGACGCTTCCCAGCTCCTCGGCCATCGTGTTAAAGCATTCGGCAATCTGCGAAAAGGCACTGTCCGTACCGACGGAACGCACGGGTGGAATGCGCACGGAGAAATCTCCCTGTACGATTTTTTCCGCTGCTTTCAGAATATCCTTGACGGGGCGCTCAACGGTTCGTTTGCGGCGGACGGTGTCGATTACCGTGAACAGAAGGCTCAGGAGCATCACGTTGCCAAAGGTCAGCTGTGCGGCGGCACGGATGTTGTCGTGATTCAGCTCAATGCCGAGAGCGCTTGTCAGCACCGATACGAACAGCATCGTACAGCAGGTGATCGCAAAGGCGACCAACAGAAAAAAGGTGAGATAACGGTTGAGCCATTTCAGGACGCGTTTTAACAGTCTGTTTTTCATTCCTTGATCACCGCCTTATAGCCAAGACCGTGCACGGTTTTCAGTTCAAAATCCTCGCAAGAGGCCAGCTTGCTGCGGAGCTTGGTCATATATACGTCGACAGCCCGCGGTGCGGTATCGGTGCCGATATCCCAGAATTCGTCCATAAGCTGTGTGCGGGTGAAGGTCTTTTTAGGGTAGGACAACAGCTTGAAGAGGATACGAAATTCACGGTGGGTGAGGGGGATCTCTTCCCCGCACAGATAGGCGGTGTGCTCGTCGGCGTCCATGACAAACTCACCGACCGTCAGCTTGCGGGCGGCGGCGATGCCGGCGCGGCGGAGCAAGGCGCCGATGCGCAGGATCAGCTCGTCAAGATCGATGGGCTTGACCATATAGTCGTCGACACCGATCCGAAAACCGCGTTGCTTGGACGCCAGGTCGTCGCGTGCCGTCATAAAGAGAATGGGGATCGTCTCGTTTAACTGACGGATCTGCTGTGCGAACTCGAAGCCGTCCGTCTCCGGCATCATAATGTCCGAGAGGATCAGATCGAAGGTCGTGTCCTGCAGGGCGTCGTACCCCTCAAGTGCGCTGTGGCATCCGACCGCTGTAAAGCCGTTATGACTTAAGAAAGAGCATACGGTTTGATTCAATTCTTTATCATCTTCCACAACCAATATCTGAAACATAAGGTGTCCTCCGCAATGTGGTAACTGTCTTTATTATACATCATATCACGCAAATGTTAAAGAATTGTTTGCGATCCTGTTAAACGAGAGCGGTCGTTTTTAAAATATAACGGCTGACAGCGCCGAGTCCGAGTGCGAACAGTACACCGCCTGCAAGACAAAGGAACACGTTGACAGGCGGTGGAGCTGAGCGGTGTGATCAGCGGTACGGTCGTATTCAGGTGATCCACGGCGTACATCCCCT